>LVAZ01000062.1 GCA_001603055.1 Victivallales bacterium Lenti_02 | reverse complement strand
ATCTGGTTCTCGCCGCCGTTCTGATCGCGGGACTTTTCGCCCATTCGGTGGGGCCGGGGGGCGGGGTTCCGGTGTCCACCGTGGTCCTGCTGGCGGGGGTGGGGCTGCTTCTGGCCAAATCCTCTTTCCGGCCTTTGCCCTGGCTGCCCGTGCCGGTGGCGCTGGGCGCGCTGGCCCTGGCCTGCGGTGTTTTCGGCACCGGTCGCGGCGAGTTGCCGGCCACGCTGAAGCAACTGGTCCAGATCGGGGAAGTCACCCTGGTCGCGGTGTACTTGGCCCAGTTCGGCATTCGGCGGGAGGTCCGCGCGGCCCTGGTCTGGTGGCTGGGCGGGCTGGGCCTGGCTCTGCTGGCGCTGCCGCTGGCGGGAGGGTTGGCCTGGCTGGACCTCAGCCCCGCGAAATGGGGTGCCTTCGCGACGCTGGCGGCACCGTTTCTGGTTCTGCTGATCGGGCGCAAATGCCCCTGGGCCGGCATTCTGCCCGGCCTGCTCGCGGGGATGGCGTTTCCCCATGCGGGACCGCTGCTGGTCTGGTGCGCCGTGGTGGTGTTCGCCGGCCATGCCTGCGGCCGCTGCCGCTGGCCGAGCCTGCTGATCGCGGCGGTGGCCCTCGCCGTCTCGCTCCAGCCCGGCCGCCGGGACATCTGGGAACGCCTGAACCCGGATTTCGACGAATTGCACCCGAAGCGTTCGGTCATCGAGGCCGGGCTGGCTCTGCGCAGTCCCTGCCACCTGCCGCTGGGCGCGGGGCTTGGCCAGTACCGCGCGGCCGTCAATCAGTTGCGGGCGTTCGGGGCGGGCACGCCCCATCCGGAGGACACCAAGGTGCCCCGCGACGGGAACTGCCAGTTCCTGGTGACTCTGGTCGAGGCCGGGCCAATCGGTCTGGCCGGCCTGGCGGGCTTGCTGGTGGCGGGGCTGGTGGTCGCCTGGCGGCGCGAGCCCGGCGACACGGCGGCGGAATTCCAGGAACGGCGAACCCTCGCCGCCGCTCTGGCGGGCGCGTTGGGCGCGAGCCTTTTCGCCCTGACGTTCTCGCGCGGAATCGGCATTTGGCTGGGGCTTCTTCTCGGCCTGGCCTTCGCTCCCCGCCGCCTTCCCCCGCTGTCCCGCCGTCTGCTCGTCCTGCTGGGTTGCTGGGGCGGCATCGCCGGTCTCCTGGGACTCGCCCTGCTGGTCAATGCCGCCGCGGGCGAGCAAATCTGGCCAAGCCGGGCCAACCGGCTGGTGGCCGCGCTCTACCGCCCGGACGTCGGCGGGGAGGGACCGCGCGTCGTGGTCTTTCCCGACCCCCTGGACGGAGCCGCGAATGGCACCCTCACGGTCGAGGCCGAGACCGCCTTCGAGGTCATGCCCCCCTTCCGGGTGGTCCAGGCCGACGGCGCTTCCGGCGGCGCCGCCCTCGCCATTCCGGACGGACGCGGCAAGGGCATCGGTCGGGCCACCCTCAACCTGACGGTTCCCGAACCCGGACGCTATCTGTTTTTCGCCCGCGTGTATTGGGCCGACGGCTGCGGCAACAGCATCGGCTTCCGCCTCGGCGGGCACGAGGTCCGGCTCGCCGATGAAATCTACCAGCGCTGGCATCATATCGAGGCCCGCACCGCCGTCGAACTGCCCGCCGGAACCCTCCAGGTCCAGGTCGTCAATCTCGAGGATGGCGTCATGGTGGACTACATCGGCCTGCGCGCGGCGGAGTGACGGCCGGACTCGAGGAGCGGGCTTGCCGCCGGTCTTGATTTCGGCCCGGGGACGGGTATCGTCCCACGCCACAACCCTTTGTCCGGAAGAGCAACCGCATGACGATACGCGCCCTGATCCTTGGTTTCGCCGCCTCCATGTTCATTGCCGGCGCAGGCTACATCAACGACCGGGTGCTGAATCTGGAGAGCTTCAACAACGGGCATCAGGTGCCGATCATCGTGCTCGGGCTGATGTTCGTCTGGGTGACGGTGTGCAATCCCCTGCTGCATCGGCTGCGGCGGAGCTGGGCGTTCCGCCCGGCCGAGATCGCCCTGGTGGTGGCTCTGACCATGGCCTCCTGCGGCATCTCGGGACGGGGGCTCATGGAGCAGTTCGCCCAGATGCTCGTCCTGCCCCATCACTGGAACCGCATCACCCCCGGCTGGCAGGCGCGGGGCATGCTCGACTACGCGCCGAAGCAGGCGCTGGTGGACCCCGAGCCGGAAAACGACGTGGTCACCGCCTTCATCCAGGGCAAGGACCCCACCGAGCACGAGGGCAACACCGTCTGGGAACGGTTGCAGACGCGGGTGCGGCGCGTGCCCTGGCGGCAGTGGCGCACCCCGCTGGCGACCTGGCTGCCCATGGTCTTTCTGGTCACCGTGGCCTCGGTGGCGCTCGGCCTCGTGGTCCATCGGCAATGGGCGAGCCATGAACACTTGCAGTACCCCATCGCCCAGTTCACCAACGCCCTGATCGAACGGGAGTCCGACCGGGCCTTCGGCCCCATCTTCCGCAACCATCTGTTCTGGGTCGGCTTCCTCATCTTCTTTCTGATCCGCTTGAACAACGGGCTATGCGTCTGGTTTCCCGACTATCTCATTCCCATCAAGCTGGACTACTCGCTCTGGCCCTTTGCCGCGAAATGGCCCGCGCTGAACCGCGCCTCGTGGAACTGGGGTCTGTTCACCCTGCGCGTTTTCCCGCTGGTGATCGCCTTCGCCTTCTTCTTGAACGCGGAGATTTCCTTCACTCTGGGCATGTCGCAGATTCTCTGGGCCGCCTTCGCCATCCCGGTGGTCGGGGCCGGCTACGTGCTGACCACGGACTACGACATCGGCGGCTGGGAGGGCTGGAACCGGGCCGGCAGCTACACGGCCTTCTCGCTGATGCTGCTCTATACCGGGCGCCAGTACTACGGCGAGCTGGCCCGGAAGGCGGTGTGCGTCTGGCGGAAGCTCGGCGGGGACCGGCAGACGGTGGCGGTATGGGCCTTCCGGGCGCTGCTGGTGGCGCTGGTGGGGCTGGTGGCGCTGGTGATCCGCCTGGGCCTGTCCTGGCCTCTGGCCATCGCCACGGTGCTCCTGATGATGATGACTTTCCTGATCGTCTCGCGCATCAGCGCGGAGACGGGGCTGTTCTTCATCCAGCCGGGCTGGCAGCCATTCGGCGCGCTGATGGCGCTGATGGGCGGCTACGCGATGGGGCCGGAGGGCATCGTGATCTCGGCCCTGGTCTGCGGGGCGCTGTGCATCGACCAGAGCCAGGCCCTGCTGCCCTATCTGGTGAACGGGCTGAAAATCTGCGAGGGGGCGAGAATCACGCCGGGCAGGACCGCCGGGGCGACCTTCGCCATGTACGTGGGCGGCGTGGCTCTGGCCGTGTTCGTGGTGATCGTGGCCTCCTACCACTTCGGCACCCCCTCCGGCTACCATTGGTCCTACCAGCGGATTCCCACCATGGCCTTCCGCGCGGCGGAGCCGGAAGTCATGCGCCTGAAAGCCCTGGACAAGCTCGAGGAGTCGCGGCAGTTGACCCCGCTGGAGCGGCTCGCCCACATCCAGCCGAAGCCGGGCTTCCTCTGGGCCGCCGGCATGGGGTTTGTCGGCGTGCTCGTGTTCGCCTTCCTCCGGCTGCGGATTCCCCGCTGGCCCTTCCATCCCTGCCTCTTCCTGATCTGGGCGACCTACCCCCTGGCCGTCATGTCCCAGTCCTTCCTGATGGGCTGGATCATCAAGCGCTTCGCCGTCAAGTACGGCGGCGCGAAGGTGGTCAACAGGCTGAAACCCCTGGCCATCGGGGTCATCGCCGCCGAGATTTTCGGCGCGCTGGTCTTCATGGTCGTCGGCGCGATCTATTTCTGGGTCCAGGAAAAGAACCCCCTCAGCTATCGCTATTTCCCCCGGTAGGGAGATAGAACAACCCGTGACATAGGGCGGTCCTGCCGTCGGCGGGACCGCCCTATGTCACAGGTCGAAAAGGAAACCGGCGGACGCTGGGGTGCGTCCGCCGGTCGGAGAGGCGTGACGCCGGGCGGGAAGTCCGCGCCCGGCGGGAGCTGTCTGGAAACTAGCCGAGGCGCTGCTTGTAGGCGGCGACCTGGGCCTTCATGCGCTCGGGGAGCTTGTCGCCGACACTGGCCATGTAGGAGTCGAGATCCTCGAACTCGGCCTTGAAGGCAGCGACGTCGACCTTGAGCAGTTCGGCGATGTCCTCGGCGGGGATGTCCAGGCCGGTGAGGTCCAGATCACCGGGCTTGGGCATGTAGCCGATGGGAGTCTCGACCGCCTCGACCTTGCCGTCGACGCGCTCGCACATCCATTTCAGGACACGGGCGTTGTCGCCGAAGCCGGGCCACAGCCACTTGCCTTCGTCGTTCTTGCGGAACCAGTTGACGTAGAAGGCCTTGGGTGCCTTGTCGCCCATTTTGTCGCCCATCTTGAACCAGTGGGCGAAGTAGTCGCCGACATGGTAGCCGATGAAGGGCTTCATGGCCATGGGATCTCGGCGGATGCCCTTGACGTCGAGGGCGGCGGCAGTGGCCTCGGAGGCGGCGGTGGCGCCCATGAACACGCCCTGGTCCCAGCTATAGGCCTGGTGGACGAGGGGCATCATCTTGGTGCGGCGGCCGCCGAAGACGAAGATGTCGATCGGCACGCCCTCGGGGGCTTCCCAGTCGGGGCAGATGACGGGACACTGGGCGGCGGGAGCGGTGAAGCGGGCGTTGGGATGGGCCCCCTTGATCTTGTTGCCGTCCGCGTCGACCATGCCGGGCTTCCAGGGATTGCCCTTCCAGTCGATGCCGCCCTTGCACTCGATGCCCATGTCCTCCCACCAGATGTCGTTGTCGTCGGTGACGACGCAGTTGGTGAAGATGGAGTTCTCGCGGATGCTTTCGAGGGCCATGGGGTTGGAGGCGGCGCTGGTGCCGGGGGCGACGCCGAAGAAACCGGACTCGGGGTTGATGGCGCGGAGGCGGCCGTCGGGGCCGATTTTCATCCAGGCGATGTCGTCGCCGACGCATTCGCACTTCCAGCCTTCGATGGTGGGCTGGAGCATGGCGAGGTTGGTCTTGCCGCAGGCGCTGGGGAAGGCGGCGGCGATGTGGTACTGCTTGCCCTCGGGGCTGGTCAGGCGCAGGATGAGCATGTGCTCGGCCATCCAGCCCTCGTTGCGGGCCATGTTCGAGGCGATGCGCAGTGCCAGGCACTTCTTGCCGAGCAGGGCGTTGCCGCCGTAGCCCGAGCCGTAGGACCAGATGAGGTTTTCCTCGGGGAAGTGCGAAATGTACTTCTTTTCGAGCGGGGCGCAGGGCCAGAGACCGCCGTCGTCCTCGCCTTCGGCCAGGGGCTTGCCCACCGAGTGCAGACAGGGGATGTAGTCGCCGTTCTCGCCGAGCACGTCGAGCACCTTGGTGCCGACGCGGGTCATGATGTGCATGTTGCACACGACGTAGGCGGAGTCGGTCAACTCGATGCCCACCTTCGAGATGGGGCCGCCGACCGGACCCATCGAGAAGGGGATCACATACATGGTGCGCCCCTTCATGCAGCCGTCGTAGAGGGCGCGCATGGTCTTCTTCAGTTCGACCGGGTCGGTCCAGATGTTGGTGGGGCCGGCGTCCTCCTGCTTGACGGAGGCGATGTAGGTGCGGTTCTCGACGCGGGCCACGTCGGACGGGTCGGAGCGGAAATGGAAGCTGTTCGGGCGCTTCTTCTCGTCCAGCTTGATCGCCAGGCCGGAATCCACCATGCCCTGCATCAGGGTGTCGTATTCGGCCTTGCTGCCGTCGCACCAGTACACGCTGTCGGGCTTGCACATGGCGACGACTTCGTCGACCCAGGCCAGGAGTTTCTTGTTCTTCGTGGGAGCGGTCATGCGGATTCCTTTCTGATGCGGGTGATTGCCGACTGTCGGCACAGAATTCTGCTACAGGCTGCGACCGGCGAGGGAACGAAGCGCCTCCAGGTATTTTTCCTGGGTTTTGACAACGACTTCGTCCGGCAGTTCGGGCGCCGGGGGCCTTTTGTTGAATTTGACGGATTCGAGCCAGTCGCGGACGAACTGCTTGTCCAGGCTCGGGGGGTTGGCCCCGGTGGTGTAGAGTTCGGCGGGCCAGAAACGGCTCGAATCGGGGGTCAGCACCTCGTCGATCAGGATCATCGTCCCGTCCGTGTCGAGACCGAACTCGAACTTGGTGTCGGCGATGAGGATGCCCTTGGCGGCGGCGTAGTCGGCGGCGGTGGTGTAGAGCCGCAGGGTGTTGTCGCGCAATTCCGCCGCCGTCTTCTCGCCGACCATTTCGACGGTCTTCTCGAAGGGGATGTTCTCGTCGTGCTCGCCGAGTTCCGCCTTCGAGGAGGGCGTGTAGATGGGCGCGTCCAGCTTGGCGGCCTGGGCGTAGCCGGGCCGCAGCTTCAGACCGCAGACCGTTCCGGACTCGCCGTATTCCTTCCAGCCGGAGCCGACCAGATAGCCGCGGGCAATGCACTCGACGGGGAGGTTCCTCGCCTTCTTCACCAGCATGCTCCGCCCCGCCAGGTCGGCGGCGAGCGCCCGGGCCGGGGCCGGGAAGTCCGCCGGGTCGGCGCTGATCAGATGGTTCGGCATCCAGTTCATCAGCTCGAACCAGAACAGGCTGATCTGGGTCAGCACTTTGCCTTTGTCCGGAATGCCGTTGGGCATGACGCAGTCGAAGGCGCTGATCCGATCGCTGGCCACCAGCAGGAGCTGGTCGCCGAGATCGTAGATGTCCCGCACCTTGCCGCGCCGCGGCTCGGGCAGGCCGGGGATGGAGGTCTGCAGGAGGGCGCGGTTGCGGTCGTACTTCATGGGCCGCCTCATCGTTAAGTTGGAAGGGTGCAACAAGGCCGGGGCTAGTGAGGCCCTGCGGCCCGCCCCGTTTTACGGTGGCCCATACTATATGGCCAGAATAACTCCCATCCAGTCGAATTGGCGCGAACAAGAGGAAAAAAACGCCCGTTTTTCCGATGTCCGCCTCGCTTTGCGGTGGCAAATGCCGCCGGGCGGGTTACGTTTTCATCAAGTCTATACCCTGCCGAGACTGGCGGAATACGTGGGGCACCACGGGGAATCGGCAGGGTTCCGGAATTAGCCGACCGCCTGGGCTGACGCTCCTGGCGCTCCCGGCTGGCTGGTTCCGCGAACCGTCGCCGCAGCGGCGGGGGCGGACCAAGCAAGCGCAAGGAGCAGAGCATGGCCACCCACCACGCCTGGCATCGCTTCCAACCCGGCCCCTGGCAGGATTCCATCGACGTCCGCGACTTCATCCAGCGGAACTACACCCCCTATCTCGGCGACGACGCCTTCCTCCGTCCGCCCACCGCGCGCACCCGCCGCCTCTTCGGCCGTCTCGCGGAACTCTGCCGCCTCGAACAGCAGTGGGGCGGGGTGCTCGGCGTGGACGCCTCCACCGTCTCCTCGCTCCTCACCTACGCGCCCGGCTATCTCGACCGGGAGAACGAGATCATCGTGGGCTTGCAGACCGCGCGCCCCCTCCAGCGCAGCGTCAATCCCTTCGGCGGCATCCGCATGGCCCGCGCCGCCTGCGAGGCCTACGGCTACAAGCTCGACGACAAGGTCGAGGAGTATTTCCGCTACCGCACCACCCACAACGACGGCGTCTTCCGCGTCTACACCGACGAGATGCGCGCCGCCCGCCGCTCGGGGGTCATCACCGGCCTGCCCGACGCCTACGGCCGCGGCCGCATCATCGGCGACTACCGCCGCGTCGCCCTCTACGGCGTGGACCGCCTGATCGCCGCCAAGCAGGCCGACCTGGACGCGCTCGGGCGGAACCTCATGGACGAGGAGACCATCCGCCTCACCGAGGAGGTCTACCGGCAGGTCGATTTCCTGGGCAAGCTCAAGGAGATGGCGGCCATGTACGGGCACGACATCGCCGGCCCCGCCGCCACCGCCCGCGAAGCCGTCCAGTGGCTCTATTTCGCCTACCTCGGCGCCATCAAGGAGCAGAACGGCGCAGCCATGTCTCTCGGTCGGGTCGGCACCTTCCTCGACATCTATTTCGAGCGCGACTTCGCCCGGGGCACCCTCGACGAGGACGGCGCCCAGGAGCTGATCGACGATTTCGTCATCAAGCTGCGCATGGCCCGCCAGCTCCGCACCCCCGAGTACAACGAACTCTTCGCGGGCGATCCGCTCTGGATCACCGAGGCGGTCGGCGGCATGGGCGAGGACGGCCGGACCCTGGTCAGCCGCACCAGTTTCCGCCTGCTGAACACCCTCCGCACCCTCGCCCCCGCCCCGGAGCCAAACCTCACCGTCCTCTGGTCCGCCGGTCTCCCCGAGCCCTTCAAGCGCTTCTGCGCCAAGCTTTCCATCGAGACCGACTCGATCCAGTACGAGAACGACGACATCATGCGGCCCCGCTACGGCGACGACTACGGCATCGCCTGCTGCGTCTCGGCCATGGCCATCGGCCGCGACATGCAGTTCTTCGGCGCCCGCTGCAATCTGCCCAAGGTGCTGCTCATGGCCCTCAACGGCGGCCGCGACGAAATCACCGGCGAGCAGGTCGGCCCGGTCATGGAACCCGTCGGCGACGGCCCCCTCGATCCCGCCGAGGTCGAGCGCCGCTTCGTCCTCTACCGCGACTGGCTCTGCAACCTCTATGTGAACACCATGAACGTGATTCACTACATGCACGACAAGTACGCCTACGAAAAGCTCCAGATGGCCCTGCACGACACCCGGGTCCACCGCAGCATGGCCTTCGGCATCGCCGGACTCTCCGTGGTCGCCGACTCCCTCAGCGCCATCCGCCATGCCAAAGTCGAGCCCGTGCGCGATGGGCGCGGCCTGGTGACCGAGTTCAAGGTGGCCGGCGACTATCCCGCCTTCGGCAACGACGACGATCGGGTGGACGCCATCGCCGTCGGCCTGGCCGAGGACTTCCTCGCCGCCCTCCGCCGGGTGCCCTGCTACCGCGGCGCCGTCCATACTCTCTCGATCCTCACCATCACCTCGAACGTGGTCTACGGCAAGAAGACCGGCTCCACCCCCGACGGCCGGCACAAGGGGCAGCCCTTCGCTCCCGGCGCCAATCCCATGCACGGCCGCGACGCCAGCGGCGCCCTGGCCTCGCTCAACTCCGTCGCCAAAATCCCCTACGACTGCTGCCGGGACGGCATTTCCTGCACCTTCTCGATCACTCCCGAAACGGTGGGGACCAACCCCGGGGAGCGGGTGGCCAATCTGGTCGGTATCCTCGACGGCTACTTTGCCCAGGCCGCCCACCACCTCAACGTCAACGTCCTCAACCGCGCCCACCTGGTCGACGCCATGGAACATCCCGAGCAGTATCCCCATCTCACCATCCGGGTCTCCGGCTACGCGGTCAATTTCCACAGCCTCAGCCGCAGCCAGCAGGAGGAAGTCATCCAGCGCACCTTCCACGAGAAAATCTAAGGGTGGCAACCGGACGCATCCATTCCTACGAAACTCTGGGCGGACTCGACGGTCCCGGCCTGCGCACCGTCGTCTTCCTCCAGGGGTGCCCCCTCCGCTGCGGCTACTGCCACAATCCCGACACCTGGGATTGCCGGGGAGGGACGGAAGCCACGGTCGAGGAAGTCATGGGGCGCATCCGCCGCTACCGGCCCTACCACGGCCGGGACGGCGGCGTCACCTTCTCCGGCGGCGAACCCCTCGCCCAGGCGGCTTTCGTCGCGGAACTGGCCGCCGCCTGCGCCCGCGAGGGCATCCATACCGCCCTCGACACCGCCGGCTATCCCCTCGATCCGACCGTCGAGCGCGCTATCGACGCCTGCGACCTCGTCATCCTCGACATCAAGCACGCCCGCCCCGAACGGTTCCGCGAACTCGCCGGAGCCGACTGGCGCGGCATGCTCGATGTGCTGGCCCATACCGCGCGGCGGCGGCAGCCGGTCTGGATTCGCCAGGTCGTCGTCCCCGGCTGGAACGACCGTCCCGAGGACATTCTCGCCCTCGCCGACCTGATCCGCGATCATCCCGCCCGCCAGCGCGCCGAACTGCTCGCCTACCACACCATGGGCCAGCGCAAATGGCGGCAACTCGGGCTGCTCTCCCCCTTCGCCCAAACCCCGCCCATGTCGGCGGCAGCTCTGGCACCGTTGCAGCAGCTACTGGACGACGCCCTCCGGCAATAAGCGGAAACCGTGGACGCAATGGACGTTGTGGGCAGGGAGTGCCACCTGCCCACGCCGTCCATCAAGTCCACTATGTCCACTATTCAGCCTTACCGGAAATCCAGCTCGTACAGCAGTTGCGCGCCGTCCGCGCCCTTGGTCGAGAGGTCGAGCACCAGGGCCCCGTCCGCGTCCCTGCGGACCGGCACCTCGCCCAGCCGCCGCCCGCTGGTGGCCAGCACGTAGACCTTGGGCAGGGCGTCGCCGGTCCGGCGCAGGGTCATGCGGGCCTCGCCCGCGCGCACCAGATGGGGCAGCTTGCCCCAGGCCAGCAGCGTCTGGCGCGCCCGCTCGGCGTAGCGGATTTCCGTGTTCTGCAAATCGGTCAGATGGGTGAGCAGCAGCCGCTGGCTGGCCACGATGGGCTGGTCGTCGAGACTGGAAATCCAGATGGTCGCGCCCTCGCCGCCGCCGATGGCGAAATCCGCCGCCGCCGTCCGCACCGTCTGCCCGGCCGGGGCGTAGCCGCCCGCCGTGCGCGGCGTGTCCAGCACCATCATGTCGCGCNNGGAATCACGACTTCGGCACCCTGCGGCGCGGCCTCCGTCTCCGGCAGGGCGATGTCCACCGGCACCCGGTCGGTGCGGTTGCCGAGCATGGTCCCCACCTGGAGCACCGAGACCAGCGCGCTCCAGCCGGGCGACGTCCCCCCTTGGCGCGAGGTGCCCGCCAGCAAGGCCGCCGGGTCCAGGGTGATGGCCGCGCCGCGCGGCGCGGGCGCCATGTCGCCCCGCAGGAACAGGCACAGGGTCGCCCGCTCCGCCGCCTGGTTCAGCGGATCGGTCGCCAGATCGAAATAGCCCGCCGTTCCCGGCCGGAACATGTTGTCCTTGCTGTGGCTGTAGGCGAAGCGCCAGACCACCGACCAGTCCTGCACCGACGCCATGCAGCCGGTCAGAATGCCGCCCACCCCCCGGAACCGGCCCGGCCCCGAGTAGTTGTACTCGCTGATGGTGAACGGCTTCCCGTAGAGGCGGTTGAACGCGGTCTGGCGGCCCCCGGGGGCGCCGACCAGCACCGGGCTGGTGTTGGCGCAGCGCGAGGGCAGGCGCCAGCTCTGCTCGATGAAGTTCGGATGATCCACGTAGAAATGGTCGTCCACATAGTCGTACTCGGCGCGCGCCAGTTGGCTGTGGAGGGTGTTGCTCCAGCCGTTCATGTTGGTCAGCAGCGCCTTGGTGCCGATCTCGTCGCGCAGGAAGGAGCGCATGCGCACGAACATGTCGCGCTCGGTCTCGGCCAGGAACACCGCGAAATCCCGGCTCTGCCGGTTGTCGTCGGTGTAGGACCGGGGCAGCTTCGCGCTGGGCGCGGCCCAGTCGCCCGGGAACTCGGTGCCCCAGGCTTCGGCCACTGCCGCCGCGCTCGCGTACCGGCCCTTCAGCCAGAGCCCCCAGGCCCGCTCCCAGTCCGGCCGCGAACGGTCCGAAAGGCGGCCGATGAAATTGCCGAAATTCGCCTCGTTGATCATGGACAGCCAGGCCAGGGCCGGGTCGTCCGCGTAGCGCAGGCCCGTGTGCGGGTTGCGGTGGGTCAGCAGGTTGCGGGTGAAGGTGGCCCAGTTCTCGTAGGCCCGCTCGTTCACCGGCACCAGCATCTTGAATTCGTCCATCGCCACATTGCCCTCGGTCCCCGGCCAGATTTCGGCGGCGAGCACGGGGCGGGACACGTAGCAGTCGGTGGTGATGTAGATGCCGCGCCGCCTGAGCGCCGCGTACAGATAGTCGAGCTGGGCCAGCCGTTCCGGGTTCAGATCGGTCGAGCGGCCCTGCGAGCGGTCCACCAGCATGCCCTCATGGTGGTGGATGCGGAGGGTGTTGTAGCCCAGGCGCATGAGCCGTTCCGCCACCTGCTCCGCCTGCTCGTTTTCAAGGTAGTGCGCGCTGAAGCAGAAGTTCACCCCGTAGAACCTCCGGGCCTGGTCCGGATTGTTCTCGAAGACGAACTGCCCGTCGGGCCGCGCTTGCAGCCAGCCGTGCTTGCCGGCCGGCGCGTCGAGCTGCCCGAAGCCCGAGAAATCGAGCGCCGAACCGGGCTCGATGTCCAGCTCCACCGCCAGCGGCACCCAGTCCTCGCCCGCCTTGATCGTCATCGGCTGGTCCAGTTCGAGCCGGATGCCGTCCCGCGCCCGCACCCGCAGCGCCACCTCGACGGGCTGTCCTGCCGCGAAGGCCCGGGCCTCGCCGGGCTGCGCCCCGATGCGCAGGTCGAAAGTCGATCCCCACTGGCGGCTGTCCTGGAAAAGCACCGGCACCTCGCTCAGCAGCTCGATATCCAGCCAGTCCCCGTCCGGCCAGGCGAAACGCACACTCGGCACCGGGCCCCCGGTGCGCAGGTGCGTCGCATCCCGTTCCGCCGGAACCGGCTTGGTCTCCCCCTCGATGGTGTAGTTCGCCCCCTTGAGGAAAGTCTCGGGCAGGCTGAAGGACGCATGGAGGCTGTTCAGCCGCACCTCGGCCTGCGGCGTCAGCGTGTAGCGCAGCTCGATGGCGTCGCCCGCCAGCCGCGCCACGAGCGAGGAGGATACCACCGCGTCGGCGGCCACGCGCAGACGTCCCTCGCGGGGACCGTCACCCTCCACCGTCGTGCTGGCCGGAACCACCGAGACCCCGCGCCACCCCTCCGCGAACAGGCCGGGGGATAGGCTGAACTGCGCCCGGTCGTTCCGCTGGAACTGGATCGAGCCGCCGGCATCGACCAGAGCCAG
>LVAZ01000505.1 GCA_001603055.1 Victivallales bacterium Lenti_02 | reverse complement strand
GGCAGATTTCGGGCGATTCGGCGACGCAGGGGCCGCCGAGCAGGACCAGCGGCGCGGCGCCGCCGATGGCGAGGCCGGGGCGGATTTCCACGGGGGGGACGGGGGGGATCATGCCTTGGCCTCCTGGCGGGCGAGGAGACGCTCGACCCGGGCCACGTCCTCGGGCACGTCCACCCCGGCGCTCTGGGCGGTGGTGCGGACGACGAGGATGCGGGCGCCGTTTTCGAGCGCGCGGAGCTGTTCGAGCATCTCGCAGGCTTCGAGGGGGGAGCGGTCCCACTGGATGTACTGGTAGAGGAAGTCGCGGCGGTAGGCGTAGATGCCCCAGTGGAGCAGGGGCTCGACGGGGGTGCCGCCGGCGCGGGCGAAGGGGGCGCGGGCGCGGGTGAAGTAGAGCGCGTGCCCGTCGGCCGCCACCACGGCCTTCACCGCGTTCGGGTCGTCGGGGTCTTTTTCGGTGAGGGAGAAGGGGACGGCGAGGGTGCCCATGGCGGCGTCGCCGGCGCGCATGGCGGCCACGAGTTCGTCGAGGACGAAGGTGGGGAGGAGCGGCTCGTCGCCCTGGACGTTCAGAATCAGGTCGGCGGGGATGTCGCGGACGGCCTCGGCGATGCGGTCGGTGCCGGTCTGGTGGTCGGGGGAGGTCATGACGGCGGTGCCGCCGAAGGCCTCGACGGCGGCGCGGATGCGGTCGTCGTCGGTGGCGACGAGAACCTGGTCGATGGCCCGGCAGGCGGCCGTGGCCTCGTAGACGCGCTGGATCATGGATTTGCCGGCGATGGGAACCAGGGGTTTGCCGGGGAAGCGGGTGCTGCCGTAACGGGCGGGGATGACTGCCGCCACTCGCGCGAGGTCGTTCATCGTCCGGTGTCTCCGGGCCGGTCAGGCCAGTTCGGGGGGGTAGTTGTGGATTTCCAGGAGAGCATGGCGTAGCTGCTCGGGGGTGACGGCGGCGGTGCCCACCTCGGCCACGACGACGCCGGCGGCGGAATTGGCGAGGCAGACCGCGTCGATGGGGCTGGCTCCGGCGACCAGGGCCAGCACGAAGGTCGCCATCACCGTATCGCCCGCGCCGGAAACGTCAAAGACCTCGATGGCCTGGGTGGGAACGTGGACGGGGGGGGCTCCATCCATGAAGAGCGCCATGCCGTTGGCGCCGAGCGTGACCAGCAGCAGTTCCGGGCCCCAGCTTTCGCGCAGGCGCTCGCCGACGGCCAGCAGGGGCTGGTCCGCCGCCACCGGCAGGACGCCGGACTGGTAGTAGACTCCGGCCAGGGCGAAGGCTTCGGCCCGGTTCGGGGTCATCAGCTTGAGCCCTTTCACCTGGAGGCAGTTGCTGGGGTGGGGATCGAGGGTGACGAACACGCCTGCCGGGCGGCAGAAGCCGACGATCTCCTCGGCCATTTCGCGGGAGATGAGCCCTTTGGCGTAGTCTTCGAGGATGACGGCGTCCACCTTGCCCGCCGCGACGATCCGGCGGAGCCGGTCGAGTATCCGGGCGCGCAGTTCGCCGCTCACCGGGTCGGTGACTTCGCGGTCGATCCGCACCACCTGCTGGTTGCCGGCCAGCACTCTGGTTTTGACGGTGGTCGGACGGTCGGGACAGACGACGACGCCGTCGAGGTCGGCCCCCTGGGCGCGGAGGGCGGCGAGCAGTTCGCGGCCGGCGTCGTCGTCGCCCACAAGGCCGAAGGCATGGGCCTGGCCGCCGAGGGAGAGCAGATTGCGGACCACGTTGGCGGCGCCGCCGGGGGCGGTGGTGTCGCGCTCGGCGCGGACGATCGGAACCGGCGCCTCCTGGGAGAGGCGGGAGGCGCGGCCCCAGATGTAGGCGTCGAGCATCAGGTCGCCGAGCACGGCCACGCGGCAGTCGCGGAAACGGGGGATGAAACTGACGAGTCGGTTTTTCATGGGGTGGTGGTGGACCAGTTGGCGCGGACCAGTGCCGCCCGCACGGCGGCTTCCAGGTCCACGCCCGGGATGGGTTGCAGAAGGTGGTCTTTGTCGAGACGGTCCAAAGCGCCCGCCAGATAGTCGAGGTCCCGGGCCATGCGCTGGCATTGATCCGGGGTCAGGGTGTGCTGATGCTGGCGCAGGTAGCGGGTCCGGCGTTCGAGGTCTTCCTCGATGGCGCGGCGCACGGCCATTTTGAAGGGGTCGGCGGGTTCCCCTTCCGGCAACGGGGACTGCCGGATTTGGTCGCGCAGGTTGTCGACGGTGCCGAACACGCGCAGGCGGGCCAGTTCGTGGCCGCGCCGGGCGGCGGCCTCGACCTGGCGGGGGAGCCAGACGACCACGGCCAGTTCGGCGAGAATGACGAGGACTACGAGAATCCGCGCCAGCCGGGCCACGCCCGTGCGC
>LVAZ01000061.1 GCA_001603055.1 Victivallales bacterium Lenti_02 | reverse complement strand
GGCTTCGACGGGGGCGGGGTCGGTGGTGAACTCGGTCAGGCTCACGCTCACCGCCGCCGGCACCTGCAGCAGGGCGGCATAGGCCTCGCGCCGGGCCGCCGGGAGCCGGTCGCCCCGCTCGGCCAGCAGGCGCTTGAGCATGGCGAAATACTCGTAGTCCTCGATGCCGTCGCGCAGCATCTCCCAGCGGATCGAGTCCACCGGCCCATCGAGCACCGGCTCCGGCGGATTGCCGTCCGCCGCCGCCTCGGGGGGATAGATGAAGCGTCCGTCGCCGTTGCCCCAGGGGCGTTTGCTCCCCTTCGGCGTGCTGTAGCCCGAGACCCAGCCCATCGGGTCCTCGTAGGGATTCTGCGGCTGGTCGGGATAGGCGGCGCTGCTGGTCCAGTAGTTGCTCTCCCAGACGAGGATGCCGTCGATCTCCCGTTCCCAGGTCTGCCACAGCCACACCCGCATCTCGGTGCCGGGATGGTCGATGAACAACGTGCAGTAGGGGGCTTTCGGCCCGGTGCAGACATACCACCAGAAGCGCTCGCCCGCCGCCCGACGGAGCGGGGCCAACTCCTCCTGGAAACTGCTCGACACAGGGCACCACAGGTTCGGCCCGCCGATCAATTCCTCCTCGACCTGCTCGGTCAACATCCGGCGCAGACCGGGCGCGTGCTGCTTCAGCTTGCGGAAGCCGTTCATCACGAACTCATAGTCCTTCGGGTCCGGCTCGTCGAACCAATAAACGAAGGCCTCGTCCAGCCAGCCCTGGTCGCGCAGATGGCCCTCGATGGCACCCACATAGCGGGAGAAGGCGGCCGTGTACTCGGGAGTGCCCTCGGCATAGCCCAGCAGAGTGGGATCGGTACGGGCGTGGAAGGTACCGCCGCCCATGCCCTGCAACGGCAGGCGGAAGGTGTTGAAACCGTAGGTCTCGATCCCCTCCGCCACGGCCCGGTCCCAAGCCGTCCAGTCGAACACCGGTTGCAGGGTCTCCGGCGCCAGCGGCTCGAACTCGCCTTTCGCCACCACCTTGCCCGTGTCCAAATCGGTCAGCTCGAAGTCGTCGTAGCGGACCCCGCCGGTATAATGCCCGTCGTCCGCGTAGAGGGTGGCCCAGAGGGTGATGGCGACGAACTCGGCCCCCTCGGGGAAACGGTCCACCACCCGGTCCACGCTCTGCCAGGTGCCGTCGCCGACCAGCCGCATGTCGTGGTTCCGGCCCGACATCCAAGTCCGGTTGCCGTCGTGGTGGTTGAAGGTCACGAGGAACGCATGCCCCGGTTCCAGGGTGCGGTAGTGGAAACGCAGCCGGAAGCCCGCGCGCGGAATCCGCACCAGTTCGCCGAAACGGGCGGAGGCGCCCGCCGTCTCCGAGGTGTCGTTCACCAGGAGCGAAGCCACCCCGGCCACCTTGTCCGTCCGGTCGATGGTCCCGCCGGCCCAGTCCCCCTGCTGCGGCCAGGTCACCACAAAGGGATCGAGGGGGGCGGGATTGTAGGGGGAAATGTGATGGTCCCCGAAGTTCCGCCAGTATTTGGCGAGGACCTCGCGGCGCTGGGCGGGATCGTTCACCTTCTGATAGCGAAAAACCATTCCCGGCGAGAAGCCGAAGGCGGTCTCGCAGGTCATCCGGTTGGGCAGAGCGAAGTCGAAAACCTCCACGGCGAGCGGGACGGTCGCCGCCCAGCCCTCGGCCCGCAGGTCCAGCGTGCCGCGGTACAGCCCCGGAATCGCCTCCGCCGGGGTCTTCACCCGAATCCACAGGGGCTGGTTCTGTCCCGCCGCCACATCGAGTGGCGCGGCCAGAGGCGGCAGGGGGTCGGGCCAGTCCGCCGCCAGCCCCGTCCGGTCCGTGGGCAGAGTCACCGGCACATAGCCCACCCGGAGCACCTCGACGGCACTGGCGGGCAGCGCGGCGCGGCCCGGTCCCAGCAAGGCCCCGGCCGCGACCGTCAAACCCCGCAAATCCCGCGCCGGACGCAGCACCAGTTGCACCGCCTCCGCCTCGTTGCGGGCCAGGGCCAGCTCGACCGCCTCCGCCCGCGCCGTCGGAGCCGGGCGCAGACGCGGCACCTTCCAGCCCGAGGAGGCCCGCCAAAGCGCCACCTCCGCCGTGCTGCCGGGCACCAGCTCCCCGTAGTCGAAGGCATAGAACACCGGCACGTACATATCCGTCCGCGCCCGGAACGTCCCCGCCGACTCCAGCGCGAAGAACAGCTCCCACGCGCCGGTTCCCGGAATCTCGTAGGGCAGGACAATCTCCGTCTCGCCGGGATTCAGCCGGAAACGCTGGCTGGCCGCCGGCCGCAGCTCCGTCTCGCCCTCGCGGCGGAAGGCCACCGAACCGACCGCCTCAACCGCCGCGCCCGGATTCGCCACCGTCGCCCGGATTTCGTTCGCCGCCCCTGGAATCCCCGCGCCGAAATCCCGGAAGGACACCGCCAGCGCGGGATGGACCGACTCGACCGCCACATAGCGGGTGCCGCCCTCGAACCCCGGCTCGATTCCCTCGCGCAGAGTGGCCGCATACTCGAAGCCATGCACCTGGAAGGAGCCCGGATCGCTCTGCGCGGCCCCGACCCGCTGGCCGGCCTGCGCCCGCAGACGAATCCGGATTTCCGTTGCCGGATAGAGGTCCGCAGGCAGTTCCGCCTGCGCGCTGCCCTGTTCCTCCAGGGTCGCCACCTCGATCCAGGGCTTGCCGTCCGCGCTCGCCTCGACCACCAGCCTGCCCCCGCGATAATAGCCCACCGTCACCTCGACGGAACCCGCCGTCTGGGCGCGTTCGCCGATCCGGTGCGCGTAGACCACTTCGCTGTCCGCGCCGAAGGTCCAGCGGTTCGAGTTGAATCCGCAGGCGGCATGGACCAGCGGCCGTGCGTAGTTGCGTCCCTCGCCGTCCAGGGGAGCACGGAAGCGGTACTGCGTCCCCGCCACCGACTCGCCCGTCCCCAGCACCACATCCCCCACCCGGCGATGCACCGGCTGGACTTCCTCCAGCGAGACATCGGCGAAGACCACCTCGCCGGACACATGCCACTGCCCGAAACGCAGCCAGGCGCTGTCCTCGGTCAGATGGTGCGGGGCCAGAAACACGCCCCGGTAACGCCGCCACTCGGTCGGCGGCACGCCGATATCCATATTGCAGAACACCGGCCCGGTGACCGCCGTCCCGCCGCCGCCGCCCGGCGACCGCGCCAGAAACTCCACCCGGTACACCTTGCCCGGCTCGAACGGCAGCGTGGCCGAACGCCAATAGCCCATGTTGCTCCCGTCCCCGCGCACATACACGCCGGGACGCTCCCCATCCCGATACCAGCCACCCGCCGCCTCCGCCAGCCGCCAGGACGCGGGCTGCTCCCCCTCGCCCGCCGAAAAATCCCCGTTCGGCACCTCGATGCCCCAGGCCGCGACGCCAACCAGAACCAACGCAAGCAGGCTTTTCATGACCGGAATCTCCTCGTTGGAATGATGGACCGTACACGAATGTACTCCACTTCGCCGAGGCATTCCATTCCCATCCCGGCTTCTCGGGAAACTACTCGCCCTGCATCTGGCGGATCAGCTCGGCGTACAGTTCGAGAGAGGCGTAGGTGCCGGTGGGATCGTAGAGATTCCGCTCGAAGGCCCAGATCATGCCCTGGATGTCGTAGCGCCGCATGCGCTCGAAGCACAGCCGCATGGCGGCGGCGTCGCTGGGCCGGGCGCTGTTCTCGCCCCAGACATGCAGACGCGGTTGCCGGGTGTGCGCCAGATGGGCCAGATAGCGCATGGGCGACCACCTGCCGGGATCGGGCGACTCGTCGTCCACCTGGGGGGAATTGCCGTCCATCCAGGTGCTGTAGACCACAATGTTTGCATCCCGCAGCGAGCCGATCAGCCGCGCGTAGTCCATCCCCCGCTGGATTTCCTGGGTGTCGGAGGCCAAATCCCGCCCGACCAACCGTTCCAGCTCGCCCGGCCGCAGGCCCCAGGACGGATACATCACGATCAGCGGACCCGCGAAATGCCGGCGGACCATGTCGATCTGCCAGTTCTGGTAATGCTCCAGACAACCGAGATACCAGTCGGCGAACTGGCGGGCGGCGCTGTTTCCCTCGCTGGAAGCCCCCACTTGCCAGCCGGGCACCGGACAGGGCGGCAGGCCCTCCGCGAGCAGGTCCGGCACCCTCCCCTGCGCCACCTCGTCATAGGCCCAGAAGCAGTTGCGCCGGTCGTCGTAGCGGGCGCGGGGATAGCACAGCTCGCCGTATTCGCTCCAGCCGAGTCGTACCCCGTAGAAATCGGTCCCCAGCGCCGCGAAGACATTCGCCACATGCCGGCGCTGCGCCTCGCGCACCCGCCGGTTGAAGATGCCGTTGGCGAAATCCTTGCCGGGCGCATCGTCCCGGTATTCCTGCCCGTACTGGTTCACGTAGCGGCTGTGCGGCAGCTCGAACACCCAGGCGGGGGGATAGTGCATGGCGAAATCCAGACAGACGAGGGACCCGGCCGCGCGGAACACCCGCAGGTTTTCCCGGAGCCGCTCGACATAGGCCGCGTCCACCTCCCCCGGCCGGGGCTCGAACCGCGACCAGTTCACCCCGAACACCACCGCCCGGATGCCCAGCTCCGCCTGCGCTGCCGCCCGCCCCGGATCGTTCTGCAACGACCCGAACACCCGGCCCGAATCCGGCTTCGAGGCCACGCAACCCGTCAGGCCGAGAACAACGCCCAACACCGCCAGCGGGAATGATTTCATAGCGGACTCCAACCAGACAATCCGGACCGGGAGACGCGAAGGCCCGGTCCACCGTTTTCCCGTAGTCTAGGGGTGGACCGGGCCGTTTGCAACGCCGGTCAGTTCGCGCGTTCCTGGCGCCACCAGGGCTGGCGGATGCGGAACTTGGTGTGGAAGGTGTTGCTCAGCTTGCCCTGCTCTTCGAGATGGAGCATGCAGGCCCGCATGCAGCCGCGCCCGCCGCACATGGCCGCGTTGTAGCCGTTGGGCTGACGGTAGTACTTGCCGAGAATCTTCCAGATTTTCATCACCTCGTGCTTGTCGGGCCGCTTCTCGCCGCTCATGATCTTACGCCCGTCGGGCAGTTCGTCGAAGGCGTCCTCGGGCAGGAAGGGATTCAATTCGCGCAGGCCGCTGGCATAGGCGAAGGCGCAGTACCAGGGATCGAGTTTGCTCATCTCGATCTCCTTGCCCGCCACGCTCACCTTCACACTCTCTTTGGCGGTCAGCGCGCCGGGGCACTCGGCCACGCAGCGCATGCACTTGTCGCACAGCGTCCCCGGCTCCATCACCGGGTCCGGCTCCAGCTCCGCGTCGGTAAGCAGGAAGGCGAAGCGCTGGCGCGGGCCGAATTCGGGAGTCAGAAACACGTTGCTGAAACCGATCTCGCCCAGACCGCAGATATAGGCGGCCATGCGGAAATGCAGGTACACATCCGGGGCCGGATAGCCCTCCCGCACGGGACGCGAATGGGGCAGGCTGCGCCCGTATTCCGCATCCGCCCCCGGTTCGCCGTCGAAATCCGACTGCGGCCCCGTCCCCCCGAAGTTCCGGATGGGCACCGCCTCCCAGTGCCGGTCCTCCAGAAAACAGGCGATCTCGCGGATCACGGCGGGGGCATAGACCTCGTTGATGCTCGCGTAGCCCATCGCCGGATACTGGTAGAACAGCGTCCCCTCCTCGATCCCCCGCAAGGCCCCGCGCGGAATCCGGAAGGCCAGACCGATGATCGACTTCGCCTCCGGGAAGATGTAGCGCGCGTCGTGCTGCTTCGGCGCGCCCGCGAACCGGTCCATGCTCCCGATCCCCACCAAATCGGCGCCCGACTCCCGCGCCACCCGTTTCACCAGCTCGGTCAGCGTCCTGTCCATGTGTCTGCCTTTCGCTCTGCACAGCTTGCAAATACGACAATGTCGTATAATAGTACGACATAATTACCTTACGCCCCTTCTTGAAAGGATGCAAGCCGATGCCGCGCATTCCCCGTCCCATCCAGTCTGTCGAGCGGGCCATGCTGATTCTGGACGTGCTTGCGGGCGAGTCCGCCGGGCTCTCGCTGCAAACTCTGGCGAAACGGCTGTTTCTGCCGCCGCAGACGGTGCAGAGCCTCCTGCGCACACTGGAGTTGCACGACTGGGTGGCGCAGACGGGACGGGGCGCGCCCTACCGGCTGGGACCGGGCCTGCGGCGGCTGGCCAGCGGCCGCCCTCCCCGCGACGTGCGCGGCACCCAGGCGCGCGGGCTGGTGATCGATTTGGCCAAGGAAATCGGCGAGTCCGTGCTTTTGGCCGAACGGAGCGGGCGGCGCGCCGCCCCTCTGGCCCAGGCCCGTTTCGAGCGCCCCCTGGCCGTGACTCCGGACGCGGAAGGGCTCCAGGGCCTTCATGTCATGGCCACCGGCAAAGTCCTCATGGCGGGCCTGCCCGAGCCTGCCCGGTCCGTCTTCGTCCGCAGCCTGACACTCTTTCCCCGCACCGGGCGGACGGCGACCGACCCCGGGGAGTTGCTCGACCAGCTCGCCGCCGTCGCCCGCCAGGGCTGGGCGGAAACCATCGACGAATCCGAAATCGGCATCGCCGCCCTCGCCGTGCCCGTCCCCGTCGGCCCGGACCAGCCGCCTGTCGCCCTCGGGACCTGCCTCCCCACCGCCCGCTACAGCCCCGAGCGCCGCCCCCAGCTCCTCGCCGCCCTCCAGACCTGCGCCAAGGCCATCCAGCAAACCTGGCAGCAAGCCGCCGAGCAATAGCCCCTATTCACCACGAAGGCACCGAGGGCACGAAGGAAGCAGGGGAAACGAACCAAACCGGCAGTTGTACCCACCCCTGCCACATATACGTTGTGGATTTTTGCGAACAATCAGGAACAAAAGTCATGCCAGTCATATGCATGCGTTAGGGTGCATTGGCCAGCAAACCTATAAGTCGAGCCCCTGAGGTAAGCCATGAACCCAAGAGTCCAGTCCGTAATCCCGGAGAAGGGCTATCGCCTTCGGCTCACGTTCACGAACGGCGAGAAGGGAATCTACGACTGTTCGCACCTGCTCGACTTGGGAGTGTTCACCGAACTGCGCGATCCCGGCTACTTCCGCCAGGCACGGGCGGCACACGGCACGGTGGTCTGGCCCCACGAACAGGACATCTGCCCCGACACGCTCTATGAAGACGCCTCCCGGGAACAGGCACCGGCGAGCCTGCCCCATGCCGGGCCGGCTCGCGCCACGAGCCGATAGATAGTCCACCCGCCCCTACGGGGTCAGGGAGACGAGGACNNCCAGGGTGTCGCCCCCTTCCTTCCGCGCGCCGGGACCGCGCCAGACGCCGAACAGGGAAACCAGCACCTCCTTGCCGGTGTGCTCGGGATTGGAGACGGCAAGCTGGACGCCCCGGTCGGTCCAGGCCACCTGGAGGGCGCAGGACTGATCCACGCTCACCATGCCGAACGCAGGCAGCTCGCAGTAGCCGGGCTCGTAGAACACCATCTGAGCGCGGCGGAGCCCCGGATGGACCACCGCTTGCAGGTTTTCCCGGTTGGCGAGAACCACCACCGGCAGGGCAGCGGCATAGGCGGCGGTGCGGGCAGCGGGCAGCGTCGGCGCCACCACATAGGCGTAGCTGCCGTTGCCGACCTTCTTGCCGTGGTCGATCCAGGCGCTGAACACATCGGTGCTCACCGGCATTTCGCCGAGCGGACCGCTGATCGACTTCCAGGTTCCGGTCTGGGTGTCGCACCGCACGGTCAAGGGGCCGGGAGCGGGCAGGATGTAGGCGGTGTTGGCGTGATACACCCACAGAACCTTGTTCAGACGGTGTTCGCCGCGGGCAAGGCGACGAATGCCCTGGCTGTCGCTGACGAAGACATCGCTCTGGATAAGGCACTGGTTGAGGGTGGTGACGACCGGATGGTCGCTGGAACTGCGGATGCCCGCGCCCAGGCAGACATACTCGTCGTCGAAGAAGAACCAGGCCTTGCGGGCGGCCAGGCCGCCCTTGCGGAAGTCCATCACGGCCAGTCCGTAGCGACCGTCGGAAAGACCGCCCGCGAAACTGCGCTCCCCGCGCCCGCCACCAGGCCGGGGCGGCGACGGATTCTGTTCGGCGGTGATACCCGGCAACTTGCGCCAGTCCCATACCGGCATCATGCAGCGGTATTCCTCGCCGGTCCGGTAGAGGAAGTTCACCCCGTCGGACAGATGTTCGCCCCGGAGATTCTCGTCGTTGCAGGTTTCGGACAGATGCAGGCGCTTGGAGGCCACCCGCACCGAGGCGAAATAGCCGGGCCGATGGTGGGCGGTGTATTCGGAGCGCCAGAAATGGCGGTTGCCGACCAGGGCGGGGACCACGTCAAGCCCCTGGCGCAGGCGACCGGCGAAGGCTTGCAGTTCGGGAGTGCGGGCATGGCCGAGGGTGGCCAGATCGTCGCAGGCCCCCTCCAGCCCCCGGCTGTTCGCGCCGCTGACCCGCGCCAGTTCGCGCCCGACCGCACTGTAGTCGAAGACCTGGTTCCACACCATCCACTGCTGCCCGTCGAGCAGGTAGCGGACCAGAATGTCCACCTTCTCCTCGGAAAAAGCGAAGCCGGTGCCCTGGGCCAGGGCCGCGAAGCGGGGAGCGTCGACGGAAAAGCCCCGCCCATACCCTCCCGAATAGAGCTGCTCCCCGTGCTGGTGGAAACTGAAATCGGGCTGAATGCCCTCCTTGGTGGTGACGCGGATTTCCCCGGCGATGGCCGCGAACGCCCGCCCCACCAGTTCCGCATCCTTCTGCAGGCAGCCCCGCGCGATGGTGCATTCCGCGACCCACACCAGATTCTGGCCGGTCATGCCCAGCTTGGCCCGCTCGACGATCCGGCAGCCTTTGGCGATGCGCTCCGCATCGAGCGCGGGCTCGGCCATGAGGAGGGTGCGGTACAGGCTCTGCGGCGTGCCGATCACATTCCACCACCAGTTGGGATTCTGGGGGTCCCGCACATACCAGAAGTCGAGCGCCCGGCATAGAGCCGCAGCCAGGGTGTCGCGGCTCAGCTCGGGGTCCGTCGCCCCCCGGCGGTAGGCGCTGGCCAGAACTTGCATGCGGTTCAAGTGCTGGCCCGCCCGCCAATAGGTCCGTTCCTGGTCGGCATAGTCGATGTCCGGCCAACTGCCGTCCGGGTTCAGTGTGCCCGCCAAGGCCCCCACATCGACCGGCTCGCTACCGCCCTGGACCCGCTCAAGCAGGCGCCCCTTGATCGTGTCCAGGTCGCCGGCCCACCGGGCCATCTGCGCCGCCGTGTCCTTGACGAAACGAATCTGCAAGTCGTCGAGATAGGCGTCCACCTCGGCCGTCGAATAGCTATGAATCCACACTTGCAGGTAGGCCACTCCCGAGAAGACCTCGAATTCGGCCCGGAAGGACACCCACTCGTTCAGGGGCCGGTTGGGGGCTTTCATCAGGTGCGACGAATCGGTCGTCGCCCCGGCCATGCGCTTGCCGGCCGCGTCGAAGGCCTCGACGTAGAGGCCGACCCCGTCGCCCGAGACCGTGTAGACCTGCCCGGTGAACTCGAACCGTCCCGGATAGTCCACCGGCAGACGCGGGCCGCGCGCGCTCGATCCATCCGTCTTGCTCTGATCGAGGACATGCAGGGAATTCCGCCCGCCCGAGGCCTGATCGCGGGAGATGGTGCTCATGGGGCAGAGCGCCCAGCCCTTGTCGCCGTCCTCGAAACCGGCGTTCGGGAAATACAGCACGGTCCCTTCGGGAGGCGGCGCGGCCTGGACCATCGCGGCCATGCCCAGCATACCCAGGGAGAGAAGCATACGATTCGGCATCATGGCATCATCTTCCGGCTGGTGCGTGGAAACACAAAAAATGAATAGGGAGTATAGGCCCGCAGCGGGCGGGAGTCCAAGCCATCCCGGCCGATCAGGCAGATTTGCCGGACGGGGGCGAGGTGGTTTCTTCCGGCTTCTCCACCGCTTCCTGGCCACTGCCGAGGAAGGCGGCGAAACGGTCTTTCTCGCTGGCGAGACGATAGGCGGTTTCGGCATTGAGCAAGTCGGCTTCGAGGGCGCGGAAGATGGACTCGTCCATGCTGATCATGCCCTTCTCGCCGCCGCTCTCGATAATGGTGCGGAGGCTGGAAATCTGGCCCTCGCGGATGGCGTTGGGCAGGGCCTCGGTGCGGAGCAGGATTTCATGGACCGCCACCCGGCCGGAGCCGTCGCTCGTCCGGCACAGCAACTGGGAAACCACGGCGGCCAGACATTCGGCCAGCATCATCCGGATTTGCGGCTGCTCGTCGCCGGGGAAGGCGTCGATGATCCGGTCCACCGTCTTGGGCGCGTTGTTGGTGTGCAGGGTGCCGAAGACCAGAATGCCCATGGTGGCGCATTGCAGGGCCAGCCGGATGGTTTCCAGGTCGCGCATTTCCCCGATCAGCAGGATGTCCGGGTTGGCGCGCATGGCGGAGCGCAGGGCCGAGGCGAAACTGGGCGCGTGCTGGCCCACCTCGCGGTGCAGCAGCACCGATTTGCGGTTCTCGTGGACGAACTCGATCGGGTCCTCGACGGTGATGATCTTGCGGCGCAGGGTGCGGTTGATATAGTCGATCATCGCCGCCAGGGTGGTGGATTTGCCGCTGCCGGTGGGGCCGGTGACCAGCACCAGGCCGTCCCGCATCTCGCAGATTTGCCGCAGCACCGGCGGCAGCTTGAGCTGCTCCATGGTGGCGATGCGGGTGGGGATGACACGGAACACGGCCGCCAGTCCCCGGTAGTCGTGCAGGTAGTTGCAGCGGAACCGGGCCACGCCCGGAATCTCGTAGGCGAAGTCCAGGTCCCTGGTTTGCAGGAAGCTCTGCCAGCGTTCCGCCGGGCAGATTTCCTTGAGCAGCATCTCCATTTCCACATCGAGCAGGGGCGGCATGTCGAGCGGCGAAAGGTCCCCGCTCACGCGGATGCGGGGGGCCTCGTTCACCATCAAATGCATGTCGGAGCCTTTTTCGGCCAGCATGCCCTGGAGAAGTTCGTCGATGATCGCCATGTTCTACCCGGATGTTCTGCCTGTTCAAACCCGACTGTACCACGCCTGCCGGACGGATGCAACGGCGGCCGAAGGAGCCTATAGTAGACCGTGTTCCGTTCCCAACAACCGGAGTGTGCCGTGAAGCTATACAATCCAAGCCGCCCGATCTGGTGCCTGGCGCTGCTGGCCATGCTGGCCGTCGCCGGGGCGGCCGACATTCGCTGCGCCACCTGCGGGCGGACCATCCGGGGCCGCTACATCGCGGTCGAGGGCAAGGCCTACTGCAGCCAGGCGTGCCATCAGGCCACCCTGCCCAAATGCGCCACCTGCAACCGTCCGATCTCCGGGCGCTACCTGCGGCAGGAGGACCGGAACTACTGCTCGCAGACCTGCCTGGACGCCACCCTGCCCAAATGCTCGATCTGCGGCAAGCCCCTGCGGAAATTCGCCGAAATCAAGGGCCGCGTCTACTGCCACGAGCATGCCGAGGGCCCTCGCTGCGACGCCTGCGGCCTGCCCATGACCCGGGGCCGCGAACTGCCGGACAAGCGGCTGGTGTGCCCCGCCTGCTCCGGCCGGATCGTCCTCGACGAGCGCCAGGCCCGCCTCATCTACCAGCGCGCCGGCCGGGAAGTCGAAAAACTGGCCGGTCTCGATCTCGGGCCCCTGCCGCCGCTCGAACTGGTCGGGCGCGAGGCCATGCCCGGCAACTGGCAGAAACTGGCGATGGTGGACATCCAGGAACGCGGCTTCTACCGGCGGGAAGTGATTACCGACACCTACAAGGACACCGCCAGCGGGAAAGTCCTGCGCACCGAGCAGCAGATCAAGGAAACCATCCATATCCTCTACGGCCTCACTCCCGAAGAGCTGCTCTGCACCGCCGGGCACGAGCTGACCCATGCCCTCCAGGCCCGTTTCCTACCCAGAGTCCACGACTGCGGCCCGCTCTGGCTCAAGGAAGGCATCTGCCAGTATCTGGCCGCCGCCATCGCCCGCCGCCACGGGCATGCCGACGAACTGGCCGCCATCGAGCGCAGCCCCCATCCCGCCTACGGGCGCGGCTACCGCTTCCTCAAACGGCGCTTCGGCGAGGACAACTGGCCCGGCCTTTTCGCCTGGCTGAAAACCCTCGATCCTTCCACCCTTCCCGCCGAGCTGCCCGAAGACCTGCCCGGCGGGGCGCAATAGCACAGCGGGGGTAAGGTACCTCTCCCCCTACGCCATCGTCTGGGCGGCCGCGAGCCATTCAAGGAAACGGCGGGCGCAGAAATCGAGGTTCCCGATCTGGCCCCCGCCGCGCAACGGCGAACACATCTCGTAGGCCACCGTGCCGTCGAAACCACCGTCGCGGAGACCCTGCAAAAAAGCCGCGTTGGCAAGATCCCCGTCGCCCATGGGGACAGCCCGCACAAAGTCCGGCTCGGAAGCACGGTAGTTGACGAGCGTCGGATCGTAGGCAAAGCGCGGGAGACGCACGTAGTCGGCGAAGGTGGTGTGAACCGTGTGCGGTGCCAGGGCCTTGGCGGTTTCGTAGGCCGGTTCGCCCCGGAGACACGGCGACCAGGCATCGAACATGAGCTTGCAGTTCGGGCGGTCGATGTCGTGCAGCAGTTCCAGCAGGGCCTTGCTGTGAACGGCAACGTCGTGGTGGTTCTGAATGCCGATGGTGATGCCCAGGCCGGAGGTCAGATCGCAGCATTCGCGAATCGCGGCGACGGTTCGCGCCCAGTTCGCGGCGGGCGGCAGTTCCGGACGCTCGTAGGACGTGAAGACCCGCACCAGCTTGCAGCCCAGTCGCTGCGCCAGATGCGCGAGAGTGCGGACGTAGGCCACCTGCATCTCCACGAAGGGCACCTCCGCCGCCTCCGCGCCGCCACTGAAATTGGTGTACCCGGCCACCACGGCCACTTCCACACCGCAAGCGCGGCAATGGTCGGCCAGGCTGTCGGCCTCGGCGGCTCCATAGTCCAGCACGCTCAGGTGCGGGCGCTTGGCCATCAGCTCGACCGCCGGATAGCCAAGCCCGGCGGCATGGCTGATAAAGGTCCGCAGATCAAGCGCTGCTTGGCCCCAGAATCCGGCATAGCTGACCGAGAACAAGACCGGTTTCACGGTGGTATCTCCAAAAGGACCAGAGTCGGGTTGGCGAACTCCAGAATAGCCGCCACCACCCCATGCTGCAAGCCACGCCGGGCGCGGCACGATTCCAGCCTTTTCCTGGCAACTTCGTGACAAACCAGCTCCCGCGTGATACGGTCCAGCCAGTTGCCAAACGATAAGGAGTTGGCCGATGAGCGCGCGCGGATACCTGCTGGCTCTGGTCTGGCTGGGCGGTTGCTGCCTGCCTGCAATCGGCGGCGACTGGCCGACGTACCGCCATGACGCCGGGCGCTCGGGCTGTTCGGCCCGGGCGCTGCCCCCGCGCCTGGCGCTCCGCTGGCAGCGGCGTCTGCCCGCCTACCAGATGGCCTTTCCCAACGAGAAGCGGCAGCAGTTCGACTCCTCCCACGAGCCGGTCTGCGCGGCCGGGATGCTCGTGGTGGGCTGCCCCGCCGACGGCAGTGTGCGCGCCTATGCCGCCGCCACCGGCGAGGAGCGCTGGCGCTTCCATGCCGAGGCACCCGTCCGTCTCGCCCCCGTGCTGCATGACGGGAAGGTTCTCTTCGGCGCCGACGACGGTCGCTTCCGCTGCCTGGACCTGGCCGCCGGCAGGCTGCTCTGGGAACGCCCCGCCTATCCCGCCGAACGCCCCGATGTGCGCCTGCTGGGCAACAACCGGCTGATTTCCTGCTGGCCCGTGCGGGGCGGTCCGGTGGCGGTGGACGGCACGGTCTACTTCGGCAGCGGCATCTGGCCCACCATGGGCGTCTATGTCCAGGCCGTGGACATCGCCACCGGCGAGCCCCGCTGGACCAATCCCGGCCTGGGCCACCTCGAGGGAGTGCGCATCGACCACAACCTGCGCTACGACGCGGGCATCTCCCCCCAGGGCTACCTGCTCGCCACGGCGGACCGGCTGGTCGTGACCAACGGCCGTTCCCATCCTCTGGGACTGAACCGGGCCGACGGCTCGCTTTTCCATTTCGTGCAGGGCTACCGCAACGGCCATTGCCGGGCGGTTCTCGGCGGCAACTACATTTTTGTCGGTTCTTCCGGAGTTCTTGCCCTGGCCGACTTCCGCGAGGTGGGCAACAAGTGGGAAGCCGCCGGGGCGAACGCGCCCGAGGTGTTCAGCAGCGAGAAATTCGACCAGTTCGAAGGCCCCTACCATCCCTACAAAAAATTCGCCGGCTGCGACGCCGACTCCCTGTTCGACGGGGAAACGGCCTACAGCCTGGTGAACGGGATGCTCTATGCGCACCATCTCGGCGAAAGCGGGGTTTCCGAATATCCGCTCGATCAGGACGGCAAGTCCTACGCGCCCTTCCGCTGGGACGCCCGCATGGTTCTCCGCGCCGCCACCGGCCTGGGCGGCGACACCCAGCTCTTCGCCAAGGCGGGCACGACCCTCTATGGCCGCGCCGGGAAGCGCATCGTGGCTCTGGAGTTGACCGGGGGGAATCCCCCCGCCCGCCTCGCCTGGCAATGCGAAGTTCCCGCCCGGCCCACCTCCCTGATCGCTGCGGACGGATGTCTCTTCGCCGCCCTCGAGGATGGCTCCCTGCTCGGTTTCGCCGCCGACGGGGAACCAGCCATCGACCGGACCGAGCCGACGGTGCAGGTCGCGCCGACCGCCCCTCCGGACCTGCCAGAGGCCGAGGGCATCGCCGTCGTCCTCGGCAGCCTGCGCCCCGGCGAAACGGAGCACCTGCTCGCGACGACCGGCCTGCGCCTGCTGGTCGTGAACAGCGACCGGGAGGAAACCGAGGCGGAACGACGGCGCCTGGCGGCGGCGGGAGTCTACGGTACGCGGGTGGAGCGCGTCCTCGGCGAGCCCCTCGAATTCCGTCTGCCGCCCTATCTCGCCGGCCTGCTCTGGCTGCGGGATCAACCCACCAACGAAACGCAGCTCCGACAAGCCTGGACCGCCGTCCGCCCCTACGGCGGCAAACTCCGCTTCACCGGCAGCCCCGAGCAGATCGCCGCTTTCACCGAACTGGCCCAGCAGGCCGATCTGACGGGGGCGGAAGTCGCGGCCGACGGGGAAGGGGTGACCCTTGCCCGCCCCGGCGGTCCGGTCGGCGCGGCCGACTGGACCCATGAAACGGCGGACGCCGCGCGCAGCTTCTTCTCCCGCGACCTGGCCGTCCGCGCCCCCCTCGCCCCGCTCTGGTTCGGCGACGGTCCCGGCTACGGTTTCATCAAGCACAAGGACTACGGGCGCGGCGTGAAGCCCCAGGTCGTGCAGGGCCGCGTCTTCGCCCTCCAGCAGCACACCGCCACGCTCTTCGCCTACGACGCCTACACCGGGCGGGTGCTCTGGCAGACTCGCGGCGAAGGTGACGACGCCGGTTTCATCACCCGCTTCGCCAGCCTGCCGGACGGCATCTACGCGGCGGGCAAGGGGCGCTGCCTGGTCTACGACCCGGCCAGCGGCCGGGAACTGCGCCGTTTCGTTTTCGCCGCCGGCGACGAGCCGGCGCGGGCGGCCGGGGTGGTCGTCGCCGGACGCACCCTCCTGATCGCCGCCTCGGCGGTCCAGACCGCGGCCATCGAAGGCGGCTTGTGGGATGCCGAAACCCTGGTCTGCTTCGACCTCGACAGCGGCGCGCAACGCTGGCGGCACCAGGCGCGGGAGCGTTTCAACATCAAAGCCCTGGCCATCGGCGACGGCAAGGTATTCGCCATCGACTCCCTCTCCCCCCTGGCCACCGAAGCCTGGCAGCGGCGGGGCAAAGACTTGAACGAGGCGCCCTCGACCATCCTGGCCATCGAGGAAACCAGCGGCCGGGAAGTCTGGCGGCGCGAATACCGCGCCGCCTACCGCCAGTACGGGGCCTCGGGCTGGATGTCGGTGCGCAGCCAGGACGACTGGCTGGCCTACGCCGAGACAAGCAACCAGGTGCTGGCCGGACGGGCGGGAACCACCCTGCTGCTCGATGCCCCAAGCGGCAACCCCGTCTGGGAGAAACCGCTGGGGCTGACCCAGCCGGTCATCCTCATGGGCGAGCGGGTGCTCGACCAGAGTGCCCGGATGTTCGAACTGGCCACCGGCACTCCCATTCAGAACAACCTGTTCCGCCGGGGCGGCTGCAACTACGCCGTGGCCAACCCCTTCCTCGCCTTCCTGCGCGACCAGACGGTCTGCTACGTGGACCTCGAAACCGGCGAGCGCCACCGTCTGCGCAATATGCGCTCGGGGTGCAGCAACAGCCTCATCGCCGCCTCCGGCATCCTCAGCATCCCGAATTTCTCCGAGGGCTGCGTCTGCAACTATCCCGTCCAGACCACCTCGGCCTGGATTCACCAGCCGGAAGTGCGCGGCTGGGAACCGGCCGAAGCCCTGTCCCTCGCGCCCGTACACGGTCCTACCGGGATTCCCCGAATCGCGCCGGAGCAGGCGGCCGCCATGCATGCCTTCCAGCGCCGTTTCCTAGTGGACGACCCCACCGTCGCCACCCGACATCTCGTCGCCCACTGGACCTTCGCCGGACTCGAAGCGGGCGCGGCGCTCGCCCCCGACCGTTCCGGCGGCAAGGCGGACTGCCGCCTGGCGAACGCGGCCTTCGCCCCGCGCGGCCAAAGCCAGGCCCTGCTCTGCGGCGGCGAGGAGACGAAAACCGCCGGCCAGGCCGACCTCGAACCGGACGAACCCATCCAGGACGCCCTGACCCTCGCCGCCTGGGTCCGCCTCGGCGACCGGCAGCACAAGGGCGCGGTCGGCATCGTCGAGCGGCCCCAGTACTACCGTCTCATGGTGGACCAGACCGAACCGCCCTACTCCGTCAGCCTGAGCGTGCAGACTCCGTCCGGCTGGCTCCAGGTCCGCAGTCCCCGCACCATCCAGCCCGGCGAATGGACCCATGTGGCGGGCACGTTCGACAGCGAGATGGGGGAGGTCGTCTTCTATCTGAACGGCAAGGAGGCCGCCCGGTCGAGCGGGCACCCCGACCGCATCCCCGCCGTCAGCGGCACCATCGCCGTGGGTGTACGGGACGGCGGGGCCTACCTGACCGGCGCCCTCGACGACATCCGCATCTACAACCGCGTCCTCGGCCCCGCCGCCGTCGCCGCCCTCGCCGCGAATCCATGAAAAAGACGCCGTCGCGCAGGCTACGCGACGGCGTCGGGGTACACAGGGCGGCATACCGGCCGCCCTGCCAGGCCAAGTTTACTGGGCGGTGAAGATCTGGAACCCGTTGTAGGCTTCCATGCCATGCTCGCCGATGTCCAGACCGCGCATTTCCTCCTCGGCGCTCACGCGGATGCCGCAGGTCTTCTTCAGCGCGAAGAAGATCAGGAAGGCGGCGGGGAAGCAGACCGCGGCGTAGGCGAGGATGCCGAGCAACTGGGTGCCGAGCCGGACCGTGTAGCCCAGTTCGACGCCGGTGGCCGTATGGGTCGCGCCGGCGGCGAACAGCCCCACGAAGAGCGTGCCCAGCACACCGCACACCAGATGGACCGTGGTCGCGCCCACCGGGTCGTCGATGCGCAGCTTGTCGAACACCATCACCGAGCCGACCGCCAGCGCGCCGCAGATCAGACCAATGATGATGGCGGCCTCGATCGACACCACGTCCGCGCCGGCGGTGATGCCCACCAGCCCCGCCAGGCAGCCGTTCAGCACCATCGAGAGGTCGGGCTTCTTCTGCAGCCCCCAGGAGGCGAACATGGCGCCCACGATGCCGGCCGCCGCCGCCAGGGAGGTGGTCACCAGCACGTAGGAGACCGTGCCGGGATCGGCGGAGAGGACGCTGCCGCCGTTGAAGCCGAACCAGCCGAGCCAGAGGAGGAAGACGCCGATGGTCAGCAGGGGCATGCTGTGCCCCATGATCGGCTTCACCCGCCCGCTCTTGAGATACTTGCCCAGCCGCGGCCCGAGCAGCAGAATGCCAGCCAGCGCGGCCCAGCCGCCCACCGAATGGACCAGGGTCGAGCCGGCGAAGTCATGGAAGCCGCGGGCCGCCAACCAGCCGCCGCCCCACTTCCAGGAACCGACCCAGGGGTAGACGAACATCACGTAGACCAGCGAGAAGACCAGGAACGGCCCCAGCTTCACCCGTTCCGCCACCGCGCCCGAGACGATGGTGGCCGCCGTGGCCGCGAACATCCCCTGGAACAGAAAGTCGGTCCAGTAGGTGTAGGCGCCGCCGGCATAGCTCGCGGCCAGCCCGTCCGCCGGGCAGGAGAGCCAGAACCCGGCCAGGCCGAAGAAGCCGTTCCAGTCCGTGCCCATCTCCCCCGGATACATGAGCTTGAAGCCCACCAGGGTGTAGCTGAGCAGGCCGATCGCCACGATGAGCGTGTTCTTGAAGAGAATGTTGACCGTGTTCTTGGCGCGGGTCAGGCCCGTCTCCACGGTGGCGAAACCCAGATGCATGACGAAAACCAGGAAGGTCGCCACCATCATCCAGAGGTTGTTGACCGTGAACATGGCCTGCTCGGCCGTCGCCAGGGCGCTCTCCCCCGCGCTCGGCACGGAGGGCTCCGCCCAGGCGGACGGCGCCAGCGCCAGAACCAGAACCGCAAATCCCCACGAAACCTGTCGTACCATCCGATTCATATTCGTAAACTCTCCTATGTGAAGGTCCGCAACCCTTGGGCCGCCCTGTTCAACCAATGGCTTCGCCGCCCCGCTCACCGGTCCGGATGCGGATGCATTCGGCCAGCGGAAGCACGAAAATCTTGCCGTCGCCGATGGTGTTCGTGCGGGCACCCTCGATGATCCCCGCCACGGTCGGCTCGACAAAGGCGTCGTTCACCGCGATCTCGAGCCGGACCTTTTTCAGCAGATTCACCTCGACGTCCACCCCCCGATAGCTCTCGTGGTAGCCCTTCTGCTGCCCGCAGCCCAGGGCGTTGGTGACCGACATCTTGTAGATCTCGCGCTCGTACAGCGCCTGCTTGACCGCCGTCAGCCGCTCGGGCTGAATGTAGGCAATGACCAACTTCATGGACGGAACCTTTCCTGTACCGGATTGCTGCCTGAAACCCCCGGAGGCCACCGGTCGCGACCCGGCGTCTTCTGGTGCCTGCCATACAGCAACCCGAATGCCAAACGGCAAAAATAACGGCAGAATTGCCGTTCAAAGCGGGAAATAGTGCCTATTTTTTGGATATTCTGCCGTTTGAAGGAACGGAAAGAACAATTATGTTGTCCGTGTTGAAAGTTTGAACATTTTTGTACACTCCTTTCCGCGAGGTGTTATATGGCATCCGGAACGATTCCCGAATCCCGCGCCGCGCTCGAACTGGCGATGCTCTACCGGATATCGCAGGCGATGGCGCACCAGCACGATGTGGCGGCCCTGCTGAACGAGGTGCTGGACATTCTCGAGACCGAAATGGGTCTGTCGCGGGGGACGCTGACGCTGCGCCAGCCGGGCACGGACGTGCTGGTGATCGAGGCGTCGCGGGGCCTGTCGCCCGCGGAGCGCCAGCGGGGGCTCTACCGGCTCGGCGAGGGCGTCACCGGCAAGGTCGCCGAGCAGGGCAAGCCGATGCTGGTCCACGACATTTCCCAGAGCCACGACTTTCTGAACCGCACGGGCACCGAGCGGCAGAAGGGCATCGCCTTCCTCTGCGTGCCGGTGATCCACCAGAACCAGGTGGTGGGGACGATCAGCATCGACCGGCCGAACGACAACGAGGAGACCCTCAAGCGCGACCTGGCCTTCCTGAATCTGCTGGGGGGGCTGCTGGCCGAGGCGGTCTGGCGCATCCGCGAGAACCGGGCCGAGCGCGAGAACCTCGAGGCCGAGAACCGCCGTCTGCGCCAGGAACTGGGCGAGCGCTACCGGCCCGCCAACATCATCGGCACGTGCAGCGCCATGCGCCAGGTGTACGAGCAGATTTCCCAGGTGGCGGAGAGCCCGGCCACGGTCCTGATCCGGGGCGAGTCGGGCACCGGCAAGGAGCTGGTGGCCCGCGCCCTGCACTACAACAGCCCGCGCCGCCAGAATCCGATGATCTCGGTGAACTGCGCCGCCCTGCCGGAGAACCTCATCGAGAGCGAGCTGTTCGGCCATGAGAAGGGGTCCTTCACCGGGGCCAGCGCCCTGCGGCGGGGCCGCTTCGAGCTGGCCAACGGCGGCACCCTCTTCCTCGACGAGATCGGCGACATCTCGCCCCATGTCCAGGTGCGCCTCCTGCGCGTGCTCCAGGAACGGACCTTCGAGCGGGTCGGCGGCACCGAGCCCATCCCCGTCAACGTCCGCATCATCGCCGCCACCAGCCGCAATCTCGAGGAGGAGATCGAGAAGGATCAGTTCCGCGAGGACCTCTACTACCGCCTCAACATCTTCCCTATCCACATGCCCCCCCTGCGCGAGCGCCGCTCCGACATCCTGCTCCTCGCCGACCATTTCGTCCAGAAGTACAACGAGCAGTACGGTAAGAACGTCAAGCGCATCTCCACCGCCGCCATCAACATGATGACCGCCTACCACTGGCCCGGCAACGTCCGCGAACTCGAGAACTGCATCGAGCGCGCGGTCCTCACCAGTTCGGACTCGGTGATCCACGGCTTCAGCCTGCCCCCCACCCTCCAGACCGCCGAGCACAGCCACACCGCGCTGATCCCGCGCGACGGCGCGGACCTGCAAAGCATGGTCGCCGCCTACGAGCAGGAAATCATCATCGACGCCCTCAAGCGCACCCGCGGCAACGCCGCCGCCGCCGCCCGCGAGCTGAAAACCACCCAGCGCATCATCAACTACCGCATCCGCCAGCTCGGCATCGACCCGCGCCAGTACGCCGGCACCGGCAAGTAGATTTGGACCTGCGAAACAAGGCTCCCCTTGGGGGCTGGCTGCGGCCGACGGGCGGGACCGCCTTATTTCGCAGACCGGTAGATTTTAGCCCAGGGCGGGCAGCAGGACCGTGAAGGTGCTGCCCTGCCCCAGGCTGGACGCCACGTCGAGATTGCCGCCGTGGTGGCGCAGGATGCTCTGCACGATGGCCAGCCCCAGGCCGGTGCCCTCGCCCTTGGCCTTGGTGGTGAAGAAGGTTTCCATGATGCGGGGCAGGTTTTCGGGGGCGATGCCGCTGCCCGTGTCGGCCACCTGGCAGCGCCAGCGGCGACCGTCGGCTGTGTCCTCGCCCGCCAGGGAAACGGCCAGCACGCGCCGGTCGCAGCCCTGCATGGCGTCGCAGGCGTTGCTGAAGAGGTTCATGAACGCCTGCTCGATCTCGCTTTCCCGGCCCAGCACCTGGCAACTCGTCTCGGGCAGATGCAGCTCGTGCTTCACTTTGGCCTTCCGCAACTTGCCGGTGACCAGGACCAGCGCGTCGCGGATGGCGCTGCGGAGATCGAACACCTGCGGGGTGTCCTCGTCGCTCCGGGCGATGTTGCGCAACTGGACGACCAGGGACTCGATCCGGTTCACTGCCGTGTCCACGATCTCCAGCGAGGTCTTGAGCGATTCCGGGTCGACCTGCTGCAACTGGACCAGCTTGAGTTCCTCCTGGAGCAGCGAGCCCGCCAGACGGATCGTGCTGAGCGGGTTGGCGATGTCGTGGACGAGGGAGGCGGCCAGCTCGCCCACCGCCGCCAGGCGGCTGGCGTGCATCAGCCGGTCGTGCATCGCCTTCACCGAGCGGATGTCCCGCACGATCGAGAAGGTCCGCACGAACTCGCCCCGGTCGTCGTAGATGGCGAAGGAGCGGATTTCCACGGCGATTCGCTGGCCGTCCTTGTCCAGCATGGCGCTGTCGCAGACCGACAGCTCGCCCTCCCGCTGGAGCCGGAGAAAGCCGCTCTTGACCAGGCTCATCAGTTCCGGAGCATAGAGCTGGGAGATGTGCATGCCGAGCAGTTCCTCGCGCGTGTAGCCGAGCAACTGGCTGGCGGTGGCGTTGGCGTAGATGATATGCCCGTCGCTGTCCACCGACTGGATCGCATCCGGATGGCGCTCCAGCAACTGTTCGAACATTTCGGCGTTTTCGCGGATGCGGTCGACCTGGTTCATGGGGGGAGCCCCGGCAAAGATGGATGCCTCGTTGCGATTTTCGACAAGGTACCCTTTCCGCGCCGTTTCCGCAATAATATGATAGTGTTTTCCCCGGTTAGGCGGACACCGGGATGGCGAGGAATTCCTGGCACATGGCGTCGACGGCCTCCTGGTGGTGCCCGGCGCCCACGGGGTCGCCGTACCATTTGGGGAGGAACCCGCCCCGGGGGGTGCCGAGTTTCGCGACCAGCCGGTGGCAGTAGGCACGAATGTCGGCGAGACTGCCCCGGCACATGGTCGCCTGGATGTCCACGGGGCACCAGAAGGCGATCTTGCCCGCGAACTGGGCGAGACGGTCGAGCCCCATGTTCTCCTGCTGGTCCATCTGGATCACCTCGAGGCCGATCTCGACGAGGTCGGGCAAAATGTCGAGGATGTAGCCGCAACTGTGCAGGAAGGTCTGGAGCCCGGCGGCCTTGGCGGCGGCGTAGACCCGGGCGTAGGCGGGCTTCCAGAACTCGCGCCATTTCTCCGGCGAGATCATCAGACGGTCCTGGAGCCCCCAGTCGTCGCAGAAGATGTAGCCGTCCGCCCCCGCCGCCGCATAGCGCCCGATGGCGTGGAGGTTCATCTCGACCAGCAGGTCGATGAGCGCGCGCAGCTCGTCCGGGTTGGTGTAGATGTCCAGCCAGGTGTTTTCGAGGCCGCGCAGGAAATGGACGCGCTCGTAGAGGGAGATGCCGTTGGCGAGGAGGTACTGGTCGCCCGCGCGCTCGCGCGCTCCGGCCAACTGGCTCCAGCGGCTCTCCAGGGTGATGTCGGGCGCCTTGGCGGGATCGAAGTCGCGCCAGTCCCGGATGGGGAAATGCTTGACCTCGCCGAGGCGGCAGACCCCGATGTTCTCCCAGACCGCGCCCCATTCGTCGGTGCCATTGCCCGGCCGGGCGTCGGGGCTCGGCGTCATGCCCACCCCGGCGAAATCGTTGCCGTAGGGGGCGGGAAAGGAGCGGGGAAGCCGGTCGGGACCGGCGAAGGATACGGTGGCGGCGACCACTTGGCGGGGCGTCATCATCGGCAGACCTCGCGGGTTCAGGGGGCGAATTCGAGGGCGACTTCGCGGGCGATGCGGACCCAGTCATGGAGCCGGTGCGGCTCGCGGTTGCAGGTATGGGTGTCCTTCATGATGATGTCGGTCACGCAGCCGCGGGTGCGCTCGCAGAAGGCGCGCAGCCCGGCGCGGACGGTTTCCGGCTGCCAGGTGGTGGCGGCGACGATGGCCGGATTGGGTTTCCAACTGAAGACGTAGCGGTCCCCGAGCCGCTCGGCGCTGCGCTCGATGTTCGCCCAGGGGCTGATCGAGACCCGGCGGAGGTTGCGGATGCGGAGGACATGGTCGAGCTTGTGGTGCAGCGGCTCGCAGCAGCCGTAGTTGCTCAGGCCGAAGCGTTCGAGGAAGGGGCGCTCGTAGCCCAGGGCGAATTCCTCGTGCATCGAGGGCGAGACCTCGGAGAATATCTGGGCGGTGGCCATGGCCCAGAGGTCGCGGCAGCGGGCCGGGCCGCCCGCGTAGCCGGGCGCGGGTAGTTGGCGGGTGTAGCCCACGCCGCCCGAGCCGTTGTAGTGGTTGCGGTTGTTCAACCGCAGCGCCCCTTGGGCCTCGAGGGCGTCGATCTCCGCCATTTTCCCCGCCAGCAGGCGGGCCATGACCGCATGGACCCATTCGGGCCGCTCGACGAGATCGAGGTAGAGCCGGTCGATCCCGCGCCACAGCGCAAGCTGGTCCATGGGTGCCCAGCCGATGTTGCCGCCCCAGCCCACGACGAGGCGGACTCCGAGTATCCCGGCGAACAGCTCCCGCACCTGCTCCTCCTCGCGCCGCGTCCTCTCCCAGTCCACCGTCACCTCGGGCAGCCGGATTTTCTCGATGTCCGACTCCTCAATGAGCACCGGCTCGATGTGGTAGGCCCCCTTGGCGGCTTCGGACGGAGTGCGTTCGGCCTGGAGACCGTAGCCGGTGTTGCGGACGGTGATGGGGCAGTTGACGACTGGCTCGATCACGTTGTCGTCGCGCAGATGCTCCCAGCAATAGATGCGGGTGAGCAGATCGTGCTCGTAGCGGCGGGCCAGGGGATGCTCGCAGACATAGGTCCAGTCCGCCGCCAGCTCGCTCCAGGAGCCCTCGGGGAAGATCAGCACCAGCGGCCGGGTCCGTTCCAGATCGTTGTGCCGCGCCCAGAGGTCGGCCTTTTCCGCCTGCTCGGGCTGGGCGGCGATGTCGGCGACCCGGCGGGCCAGCTCGCGCAGCCGGTCGCATTCGCGGGGGGAGGGAAAATGGTCCATGCGGGGGATTCCGGAGAGAAATGGCAGTGTGCCATAGGCTGGCATGGGAATGGCCGAAAGCAAGCGGAACCGCTTGACAGGAGGGCTGGAAAAGCTAGTCTGCGCGGCGGGTCCCGCAAAAGGCGGCACCCAGCCCAGGAGCCGACCTATGAACCCCGCCGCCGACCGTCTGGACCGTTCGTGTTTCCTCT
>LVAZ01000504.1 GCA_001603055.1 Victivallales bacterium Lenti_02 | reverse complement strand
CCGGTAGGCGGGCTGGTTCAGGCTTCGCCCGCCTGGTTTTCGCGGAGGAAGCAGGCGCAGCGGCGGCCGGGTTCCGTTTCGCGGAACCGGGGGGAGGCGGCGCGGCAGCGGTCCATGACATAGGGGCAGCGGTCGGCGAAGTTGCATCCCGGCGGCAGGGCGTCGAGGGGGGGGACCTGGCCCGGAATGGTCGGCAGGCGTTCCTTGCCGAGGGAGAGGACCGGCATGGATTTGAGCAGGGCCTCGGTGTAGGGATGGAGGGGCCGGGAGAAAATCTCCCTGGCGGGGGCGTCCTCGACCAGGCGGGAGGCGTACATCACCAGGACCCGGTCGCACATTTCCCAGATCACGCCCATGTCGTGGGTGATGAGCAGCATGCCGGTCTCCGCGCCGCGCATCTCGCGCATCAGATCGAGCACCTGGGCCTGGATGGTGACATCGAGGGCGGTGGTGGGTTCGTCGGCGATGAGCAGGCTGGGGCCGAGGATCATGGCCATGGCGATCATGGCCCGCTGGCGCATGCCGCCGGAGAGTTCGAAGGGGTAGGCCAGCATCCGCTCGGCGGGGTCGGGGATGCCGACTTTGGCGAGCCATTGGACACCGCGCTCCCAGGCCGCGCGGGACGACACCTTCTCGTGGAGCCGGATGGTCTCGACCATCTGCTGGCCGATGCGGTGGAGCGGGGAGAGGGCGGTCATCGGCTCCTGGAAGACGACGCCGATCTCCGCGCCGCGCAGTTGCCGCAAGTCGGCGACGGGCATGGCGAGCAGGTCGCGGCCCAGGAATTCGACCTGGCCGCCGAGGACGCGGCCGGGGGGCATGGGCACCAGGCGCGGGATGGTCATCGCCGTCACCGACTTGCCGCAGCCGGACTCCCCCACCAGGCCCACCACCTCGCCGCGCCGGATCGAGAAGGACACCCCGTCCACCGCAACCAGTTCCCCGCCGTCGGTCGCAAAGGCCACCGACAGATCGCGGACGGCGAGAAGGGGTTCGGCGGAATCGCTCATGGACGGGGGTTCCGGCGCGGGGGAGGAACGGGCGGAATCCGCCGTTCGGGGGCGCGGGGACGGGCGACGGGCGACGGGAAGGCCCTCCCCGGCCGACCGGGGAGGGAAGGGGACGGCCGATCAGCCGTAGAGCTGCTTCATGAGATCGTCGTCGCCGGCGCGCCGCCGTCTGCGGGTCGGGGCTTCGCCGGCGGCGCCGCCCTGCATGGCGGGGCCGCTGGGGCCGCGCATGGCGGGGCCGGAGGGACCCTGCATGGCGGGGCCGGAGGGACCCTGCATGGCGGGGCCGGAGGGACCGCCGCCGAGAGCGGGGCCGGCGGGGGCGACCCGGCGTTTGCGGCGATCGCTGCCGCCCGCGCCCATGAGATCGCTGAACGAGTCTTTTTTCTCAGACATGACGCTACTCCATCGTGGATTGCAGCTTGGCCGGGAGGCTGTTCCCGGCGGCGGGTGTCCGGCGGGTAATATTGTGCCGCGCGCGGGAGATTCCAGAACGCGGCGGATTCTCGTTCAGCATCCGAGCGCCGGCGGGCCGGCGACCCGGTGGCCCCAGTCGGTGCCGCCGCCGAAACGTTCCTCCTCCTGCATGCGCAGTTCGTCCACGGTGCGGCCGGTGCCGGGGACCACCCAGGAGGGGGCGATCTGGGCCAGGGGCGCCAGCACGAACAGCCGTTCGCCGAGGCGGGGGTGGGGCAGAATCAGTTCGGGGAGGGTGAGGACAAGGTGCCCGAAGAGCAGGATGTCCAGGTCCAGGGCGCGGGCCTGCCCGGCCGCGTGGTCGGCGGGCCGCCCGGCCATCACTTCGAGCCGCTGGCAGAGGCGCAGCAGGTCATGGGGCGTGCCCGGCCACTGGCCGACCACCGCCCCGTTGAGGAACGGCGGCGTGCCGGGGGCGCAGCCCAGCGGGCGGGTTTTGAAAAGGTCCGACACCTGCATGTCCGCCAGTCCCTCGGCATGCAGGCGCCCGAGGGCCTCGGAAATGGCGGCGGCCGCGTCCCCCAGATTGGCTCCGAAAGCGAGGGCGACGGAGTGGAACGGTTTTTTCACCACGACGGACTTCCTCCCGGTTTCGCGCGGGGGCGCGGACCGTTTCTTTCAATGCACGGGAAAAAAGCTATAGTATGGCATACTTCCGCCTTTTTCCGAGCAAACGGCTTTCCGCCCGTTCATGAACCAACCTGCACGCGTCCGAGTCTACTACCTGGCTTCCGGCGCGCTCGGCATCCCCTCCCTCGAGACGATGGCCGCCAGCGCGTCGGTGGAGTTGTGCGGGGTCGCGACCCAGCCCGACCGTCCGGCTGGCCGCCGTCGGCAGTTGCAGGCGACGCCGGTGGGCGCGCGGGCGCGGGAGCTTGGCCTTCCCTGCCGGGCGGTGGCCCAGGTGAACGATCCCGGTTTTCTCGACGAGCTGGCGGCGCTGCGGCCCGCCGTGGTGGTGGTGGCGTCCTTCGGCCAGTTGCTGCGGCAGCGGCTGATCGATCTGGCCCCCTGCGGCTGCCTGAATCTGCATGCCTCGCTGCTGCCCCGGCACCGGGGGGCTTCGCCCATCCAGGCGGCGATACTGGCGGGCGACGCCGCCACGGGGATATCCTTCATGCGGATCGACGCGGGGCTCGACACCGGCCCCGTCTACCGGCAGATCGCCACCGCCATCGGTCCCGCCGAATCGGCGGGCGAGCTGGAAGGCCGTCTGGCCCGGCTGGCGGCGGACCATATCGAGGAGGTTCTGCGC
>LVAZ01000503.1 GCA_001603055.1 Victivallales bacterium Lenti_02 | reverse complement strand
CGACCCCCGCATCTTCACCGCCAGCGACGGCAAGGAGTACGATTACCTGATCGGACTCGCCGCCACCATCCCCGGCCTGGAAACCGGCGGCCCCCGCCAGTCCATCCACGTCTTCCGCGACCGCTGGGCCAAGCAGGTCCGCATCGGTTGCTTCTCGCCCAATCCCCAGACCTTCCTCACCGGCCACATCGCCGAAATCCTGGTCTACACCCGCGAACTGGACGCCAAGGAACAGACCCGCATCCGCGCCTATCTCGGCGCCAAGTGGCGTCTCCCCTGACCGCCCGCCGGGCGCTTCCTGAAATCTGAAATCCCAAATCTCAAATCTCAAATCCCGTCGGTTCCGGCGGGGCTTGACAAGCCGCGCCGGGCCGCGACATTGATGCGCGCGGCCGCCGAATGGCGCTCCCGCGAAGAACGTCCCCAGCCCGGAAAGACTCACCCCCATGTCCCAGTTCGATCATGTGACGGTTGTGCGCGAGGCGAACATCTATTTCGACGGCAAGGTCACCAGCCGCTCGGTTCTTTTCGCCGATGGTTCCAAGAAGACTCTGGGCATCATGCTGCCCGGCGACTACGAGTTCGGCACCGATGCCGCCGAAGTGATGGAAATCCTCTCCGGCAAGCTGGAAATCCGCCTCCCCGGCGAGGACTGGAAACCCATCCGGGGCGGCGAGAGCTTCGCCGTCCCCGCCAAGTCCAAGTTCGGACTCAAGATCAGCGAGACGACGGACTACTGCTGCAGCTATCTCAAGTAGCCCGGCAGTTCCAACCGGAGTGGCCGCCGGAGCATCTGCTCCGGTGGTGTTTGGCTGAAGTCGGTCTTGGCATTCGAGCCCCCCCCGGTGGGCGGCATATCGTAGCTACCTCAAGTAGCCCGGCAGTTCCAACCGGAGTGGCCGCCGGAGCATCTGTTCCGGTGGTGTTTGGCTGAAGTCGGTCTTGGCATTCGAGCCCACCCCCGGTGGGCGGCATATCGTAGCCCAGCGGCGGAAGCCCTGGGAAAGGCGGAAAATAGAAACTGAGCCCTCGCCAGAGGGCGGCATATTGCTCCTCGGCCGTCAGCCCAAGGAGGGAAACCCTACGCGGGCTGACGCCCTTGCTGAATATGTCGCCACCCTGCTGCGGGGGCTCGGAATCAAATGCCGTCCATACCCAGGGCTCACGCCGCTGGGCTAGGATATTTCGCCCTCTGCGAGGGCTCAAATACCATAATCGACTTCTGCCAAACTCCAGGCCGTAACCGCCTGCTCCGGTTGGTTCTTGCTGGTTTTCCTAGGAAATCCGGAGCTGGAAGCTCCGGCCACCTTCTTCGTGCCCTGGGGAACGCCAAGCAAACCACACAGCCACGAACAGGCACCGAGGCCACGCCCAACCATTCCCCTCCCTCCCATCTCCCGCTTCTCCCCCTTCGTGGCCTTCGTGCCTTCGTGGTGAATGAATGCCTTTATTTGGCGGCGGGGCGCTCCTGGGCCTTGTCGGCCTCGCCGGCCTGCTTGTCGGCGGCGGCTTTGTTGGCGGCCATTTCGGCGACGGTCTTGGTGTGGAGCCGGGCGGCGCCCTGGTAGCCTTCCCTGGTGGGGAGGAGATTGCCGCCGGCCAGACGCGCCTTGGCGGCGGCGATGGCGGAACCGTACTGGGGCAGCCATTCGGCCTGGGCCACCAGCATCTCGTCGGTCATCTGCCAGATTTCCGGCGGATTGCAGACCGCGCCCACCAGCGGATCGAGCATCATGGCCTGCCGCAGCAACTGGTCGTCGCCCGCCACCGCCGCATGGACGGCGAGGCGCTGGACGTTGATCGAGCTGGTGCAGATGGCGGCGCAGGCCAGGGGCAGATCGCCCACGCGGGGGATGTTCACCCCGTTGTAGTCCACGTAGCCGGGCACCTCGACGATGGCGTCGTCGGCCAGATTCGAGATGCAGCCGTTGTTCACCACGTTGAAATGGCCCCGGTAGAGCTTGCCGGTCTCCAGACCCTCGATGATGTAGGAACCGTGCTCGTGCCCGCGCTTGTCCGGGCCGATGGGCTGGGGGGGCTTGGCCATCCAGTCGGGAAACTCGGTGCGGAACCAGTTGCGACCCTCGGTGCAGACCCGGAGATAGCCGCCGGTCTCGCCGTTGATCCAGCTCCCCAGATCGATCCAGTCGTTGATCTCATCCGCCCGCTTGCGGTACCACGGCACATACTCGCTGAGATGGCCGTTGGACTCGGTGCTGTAGTAGCCGAAGCGGCGCAGCATGTCGATGCGGACCTTCTCGGTCTTGCACAGGTTCTCGTTCTTCTCGTAGGCAGCGAGCAGCTTGCCGGTGAGGTCCTCGCCCTTGTGCTTGATCGAGATGTACCAGGTCTGGTGGTTGATGCCCGCGCAGATGATGTCCACCTCCTCCTGCTTGAGGCCGAAGGCGCTGGCGATCTGGCGGTGCCCGCCCATCACCCCGTGGCAGAGGCCGAGGGTATGGACCCCGCCGAAATGGTTCGCGGCCCAGGTCAGCATGGCGTTGGGATTGCCGTAGTTGAGCATCATGCAGCCGGGCGCGCCGACCTCTTTGATGTCGCGGCAGATGCCGAGAATGTAGGGGACGCCGCGCTGGCCGTACATGATGCCGCCCGCGCAGAGGGTGTCGCCCACGCACTGGTCCACCCCGTACTTGAGCGGAATGTCGATGTCGGTCTGGAAGGCTTCGAGACCGCCCACGCGGGCGACGTTGATGACGTACTTGGCCCCGGCGATGGCCTCGCGCTGGTCGAGGGTCTTGGTCAGTTTCACCCGGTCCAGCCCCGCCGCCGCGATGTCGCGCTTCACGAGCTGGTAGACCATGTCCACGTTCCGCTCGCTGATGTCCATGTAGGCGATTTCGAGATCGGCGAAGGCGGGCACCCCGAGCAGGTCCGCCGTGAGCTTGCGGGTGAATCCGACGCTGCCGGCTCCGATGAAGGCGATCTTGAACGACATGGTCTGGCTCCTGGTTGAACGAGTCCGTTTCCGGGTGCAAAGTAACTTCGTGCGCAAAGATGATGCGGAAGATTCAGCCATGAAACCGATATTTTGTGCGAAAAAAGGGAAAATCGTGCGGTGAGCAAAATCGGTGAACTGCGCGAGCGCCTGCTGGGCGATGGCTACCGCCAGCGCTCGCTGGTGTTCCCCCGCCGCGGCGGACGGCTCCACGCCATGCCCACCAGTTGCGGCGTGCAGGAAGCCCGTCCCCCCGACTACGACTGGAACGGGATGAACCGGGGCCGGGCCGAGTTCGTCGTCTTCCAGTACACCCTCGATGGCTGCGGCCTGCTCGACTGGGAAGGGCGCGAGATTCCGGTGCCGCCGGGCAGCGCCATGCTCGTCCGCATCCCCCATCCCCACCGCTACCGGGTCCAGCCCGAAGCCGGCTTCTGGCAGTTCCTCTACCTCTGCGCCACCGGGCGCGACGTGCTCCGCGCCGCCGCCCTCGTCCACGAACACAGCGGCCCGGTCCTCCCCCTCGCCCCCGACGGCCCCGCCCTTGCCATCGCTGCGGAACTGCTCGAAACCGCCTGCGCCGACCGCCTCGCCTCCCCCTTCCGCGCCTCCGCCCTCGCCTATTCCCTGTTCATGGCCCTGCTCGACGAAAGCCTCGCCGGCGGCGAAGCACCCCAACGCCACCTTACCGACCCCGCCGTCCGCCACTGCCGCGAACACCTTGCCGACCG
>LVAZ01000502.1 GCA_001603055.1 Victivallales bacterium Lenti_02 | reverse complement strand
GTTGCCCACCCGCCACATGCCGGGGTGATGGGGGTCGTTGACCGTGAAATGACCGTCCTCGAAGGCCTTGTAGAGGGTTTCCTGAACCTTGACCCCGGAGGCGCGGAAGCGCTCGTAGTCCACATCGGCCCAGAGGCTGCACAGAGTGCCGGGCATCATGTTGCCGTCGGCGTCGCCCTTCTCGAAGGGAGCGCCCGCCCAGGCGGCGAGATCGCCGTCGCCGGTGCCGTCCACGAACATCTTGGCGGAGACGGCGAAGAAGCCGCTCTTGGCGTGGCAGATGGCCTGCTCGATGCGCCCGTCCTTGGCGACGATGTCCACCACCTGGGTCATCAGACTCAGCTCGATGCCGGCCTCGACCAGGAGGCGGTCGTAGACCCGTTTGAGGAGTTCGGCAGGGATGGAATTGGTGCTGAGGGGGCTGTTCGGCCCCTTCTCGGCGGTGAGGGCGTCGAGCACCTCGCGGCCGATGCCCTCGGCCAGGAAATTCACCCCGTCGCCGAACATCATGAAGACGGGAATCATGCCGGCCGTGCCCATGCCGCCGAAGCAGGAATGCCCCTCGGCCAGGAAGACCTTGCGGCCCGCGCGCGCCGCGACCAGCGCCGCCGCGATGCCCGCCGGCCCGCCGCCAGCCACAAACACATCCACCTCGTGCCGGACCGGAATCGTGCGGGAAAAGACAATGCTGTTTGCCATGAGCGAACCATCCTTGGGTAAAATTCGGGAATCCAGAACCGTAATAGGCCGGGGCCGGGGGTGCAAGGCCGGTTGACCCGGAGGGGGGGACGGAGCTTGGGGATGGGCTTCCGGCACCTCCTCCGCGCTGGCCTACGGGGATAGAATCTGTAGCCGGTTGCCGGTGGCCCGTGGCAGGTGGTTTTGCTCCCCGAAGCGGGAGCCACGTTTCAGCCCGGTCAGAATGGCCGGGTTTCCGACCATGCCCCCCCCATCCTGACTGCGGAAGACTCGCCTTCAGCGAAAAATCTCCGAACTCTTAACTTCTCACGGAGGCACAAAGGCACAGAGGAATAGAAAGCCAACCGAATCGGGATTTCTCTCCGTGGCTCCGTGCCTCTGTGAGAGAATGAATTTGTCCCGGTTCTCCCCCCACTGTGTCCACTGTTCCCGTCCACTGCGTCCACTGACCCCCTGCTGAGCCACGAGATATGCCGCCCTCTGGCGAGGGCTCAGTTTCCCTTTCCCGCCTTTCCCAGGGCTTCCGCCGCTGGGCTACAATATATCGCCCTCTGTGAGGGCTCGAATGCCAAGACAACCACCGACGATCTGTCGCCCTCTGCGGGGGCTCGAATGGCAATACCGATTCATGCCAAACTCCAGGCACCCTGAGGCGGAAAAGGAGTAGCCTGCGTCACGGTCTGCGGTTGCAGGGGCGGAGCCGATACGCCATTGTACTGCGATTCCTCAACCATTCCCTTTCTGGACGAGTCGCACGATGAATTTCCGCAATGTGACCCTTGAGCTGAGTCTGAAACCATTCTGGGACCCCTCGCCGGCTGGCATGGAGGCGGTGGCCCGCCATCTCTTCGGCCAGTGGAGCGCCCTGCTCAAGGGGGCCGATCAGGTCTCGGTGATGATGTGGACTTCCGACGGGTCGGAAATCCTCGACTACCGGGGCAGCCTCGAGGACACCTTCGAGTGGGCCAAGTGGGTCGGCGTGGCCAATCCCCACTATCCCCCGATCGATCCGAACAACCCCGAGGCGGACAGCTTCCACCGCAAGCCCCGGCTCTACCGTCCCGACCCGCCGGTCTACACCTACGGCCTACTGAAGCAGTTGGTGGCGACGCTGAAGCGGATCGGGCGGCTGACCACCGGCCTGCCCGTGCGCGTGGGCACCACCTTCGACCCCGGCCCCGAGTTCTCCGTCTCGACCTTCAAGTACCAGCGCCATCCGGAAATCTGCATGGGCGACACCATGGGCAAGGGCAGCATGGTCTGCTGCTATGCTGAACTGCACGCGGACCAGGAGGTCTACGCGGGGTATCCGCAGGGGATTCCCGAGGGCACGCCCTTCGGCGAGTTTCTCGGCCGCCAGACCCGGCATTTCGCGGCGGACCTGGGCTTCGACTTCCTCTGGCTCTCGAACGGCTTCGGCTTCGGGCTCGAAACCTGGGGGCTGCGGGGCGCGGTCTTCGACGGCAAGGCCTTCTCGGCGGCGCGCTGCGAGGAGGTCCGGCGCAAGAGCATGGTCTTCTGGGAATCCTTCCGGCGCGAGTGCCCCGACCTCCCTCTCGAAACTCGCGGCACCAATCTCTCGACCGGCATGGACCTGTCCTCGGACGCCGTGCCGCTGCGCGAAATCTACGACTCGGTGGCCGACCTGCGGCCGCCCCCGAACTCGCCCTGGGCGGCCCTGAACGGGGACTTCGGCCTCGAACTGGTCGGCTGGATGAGCCACATCGCCGAAATGCCCGGCGACCGCTTCCCCTTCCGTTTCTACAGCCATGACCCGTGGTTCCTCAACAGTCCCTGGCTCGACCGCTACCAGCGCGAGGCGCACGACATCTTCCTGCCCCTCACCATGGGACGGCTCGACGGCGAGGGCGCCGTGCGCATCCCCACCGACCTCAATTTTCTCACCGCCGACGATTCGCACGGCGAACTGCCCGACCAGGTGCCGAACGAGGTGACGCCCCACATTCTCTGGATGCGCGAGCACGCGCCCGACCAGCCCGCCCCCCTGGTCTGGGTCTATCCCTTCGACGAGTACCACCAGTGGACCTTCGGCACCCCGAGCCGGATCGGGGAGGTCTTCTTCGGCGACTGGTTCATGCGCGGCGCGGTGAACCAGGGCCTGCCCCTGAACACCGTGGTCAGCACCGGCAATCTGGCCTCGCTCATGGCGAAAGTCCCCGACCGGCTGGCCGAGTCCATCCTGCTCTCGCCCGTGCCCGACGCGGGCACCGCCTGGGAACGGGCCCTGTTCGCCCACTGGGAACGGGGCGGGCGCGTCCTCCTCTACGGTCCCCTCGACCACGCCAGCCCGGCCCTGGCCGAATTCATCGGCTGCACCCTCGGCGAGGGCCTCGAAGGGGAGTTCGATCTTGAAGTCACCGGCTGTCCCGACCAGCTCGAACAGGCGGGCTACGGCACCGTGCTCGCCCACACCGCCCTGTTCTCGGCGGGGGGTCTGCGCGAGGCGGGGGCCCGGAACCCGCTGGCGACGGCGACGCGGGACGGGGTCCGCCGGGTGGTGGCGGCGACCGGCGAACGCATGGCCTGGGTGCGCGGCACCGTGGCCTGCGATCCGAACCGGGTCAGCGGCCATCTGCTGATGCCGCTCGATCCCGCCCGTTTCTTCCCGGCCGAAATGCTGGTGCGCGTGGCGCTGAAGACCCTCGGCTTCGAGCTGGCGGTCGAGAAGATGCGCCCCGCCATCACCACCCCCATGCTCTGCGTGTCCCGCCACGACAACGGCTTCCTCTTCGCGGGCTACAGCGCCGACACCACCACCGCCATCCGGCTCCGCCTGCCCCAGGGCGCGCCCCTGCTGGACAATACCGAGACCCGCCTCGTCGCCGGCTGCTCGCGCCACACGCCGCCCAAATCCTGGGTGGCCGAGTGCCGCGTCTTCGTCGAGCAGGACGATCCCGGCCCCGTGGGCTGCCGCACCCGCCACTCGGGCCACCCGAGCGTGCGCGAGCGCCTCGAGGTGAACGGACTGCGCGACGCCACCGTCCGCTTCTATCCGAAAGCCGGCACGGCGGCGCGGGTCAAGATGACCCTCGACCGGGGGGTCCCCTGCCTCGGCGCGCCCGTGGTGGCCTGGACCGAAAAGCGGGACGAGCGGGGCCACTATCTCGAAGCGACCGGCGTGTCCGGCCTGCTCATGATCTCCTGGTAGAGCGCCTCCGGTTCCATGTCCTTCCGGCAACGGCGGGGCCGTTCGAGCGACGGCCCCGCCAGCGCCATGTTCCAGCCATCCCGGCAGTGTCCGGATATCTTCCTGGCTGGTTGCAACAAATTGCTACAAGGCGTATTGACTCGGGTTGGAAATCGGATACAGTGCTTTTTTATAGCCTTATACCGGGACCAGCAGTCCCGATTGCGGCTGGTGAGATTGGATGGGTAGGGGAATTGTTTTTTCTGGAGCGGAGAGTCTAGGAACATGTCTGGCGATCCAGTGGTGGACCCCGCGTTGCGGTCGGCGATTCTGAACTGCATCGAGCAGGACGGCGGGCCGATTTTCGGACACTATAAAACCAATTCCCTGGACCGGCGGCTCGCCGCCCGGCTCGAGGCTCTGGGTTCTCCCAACGGCGACGAGTATCTAAACCGGTTGCGGGAGGAAGCCGCGGAACGGCAGGCTCTGGTCGAGTCCCTGCTGGTGGGGGTGACATCCTTCTTCCGCGACCCCCCCGTGTTCGAGGCGCTTCGCTGCCATGTGGTGGAACCCCTCCTGCGCGTTGCCGAGGGTGCGCCCATCCGGGTCTGGTCGGTGGCGTGCAGCACGGGCCAGGAGCCCTATTCGCTGGCCATTCTCTTCGCCGAGGCAGCCGAGGGCATGGAGCGTTCCCTGCGGCTGCACATCTTCGCCACCGACCTGTCGGGCCGCGCCCTGGCCGTGGCCTCCCAGGGCATCTACGACGAGGAGGCGCTCGCCGGCCTCTCGGCGGCCCGCCGCGAGCGCTGGTTCCTGCCCGCTGGTGCCGGACGCTGGAAAGTGCGCGAAGAGCTGCGGAGAATGATCACCTTCGCCCCCCACGACGTCACCCGCGACCCCGCCTTTCCCCGGATGGACCTGGTCTGCGCCCGGAATCTGCTGATCTATCTGAATCAGGACGGCCAGGAACGGGCCTTGCAGCTTTTCCACTTCGCCCTGCTGCCCGGCGGCATGCTGGCCGTGGGCGAGAGCGAGCTGAACACCGGGCACCGCCAGTACTTCCAGCCCCTGCCGGGAGTGCCCGGCCTGCTCCGCCGCCAGGCTGTCGGCTCCCTGTTCCCCGGCCTTGGTCTGGCGCCGCGCGGCGGGGACAAGCCGCCGGCACCCGTGCGGGACTCGGCGTTCGAACGGAAGGTGGCCGGCGCCAGCGAGCGCCTCCCGGAACCGACCGAGCTGCTCGAGGCCTGGTTCCGGCAGCGGGGCGGCTCGGGATTCCTGCTGGACGCCCGCGAACGGGTGGTGTTCGCCTTTGGCGAAGTCTGGCGCTACTTCCCTCCGCCCCAGGGGGGGCTGGCCCGCTTCACCCTGCGCGACCTCCCCGATGAAACCCTGCGCGTCTGCCTGCGGGAGGCGGTCCGCCAGGCGGGGGAAAGCGGCGAAATCCACTGTTTCTCCCTCCCGGACGGGGCCGGCGGGGCACCGCTCCCCGGGCGGGTCGAGCCCTTCATCCTGGCCTCGGGCGAACCCGGCTACCTGCTGGTGCTCGAAGTCGGAGTTCCGGCGCGCCCGTTCCGGCCCCAGCGGCTGGACCTCGCGGATACCACCCGCTCCTACCTCGGCCACCTCGAACTGCGCGGCGCCCACCTCGAAGCCGAATTGCAGGAGCAAATGGCCCTGCGCGGCGACGGCGAAGAACGCCTGCGGGCCGCCAACGAGGAACTCCACGCCAGCAACGAGGAACTGCTCAGCATCAACGAGGAACTCCGCGCCACCGGCGAGGAACTCCGCGAAAAGGTCGGCGAACTCACCGCCGCCAAGCGGGTGATCGAAGAGGAACATGCCGAACTGGCGGTGGCGGCGGCGGAGCGGACCGCGATTCTCGACCATCTCCAGGAAGGAGTCCTCTATCTCACCCCCGATTTCCGCTGCCAATGGGCCAATGCCGCCGCCCTCCGGATCGGCGGCATCCAGGCCGAGGACATCCACGGCCGGCATTGCTACGAGGCATTGTTCGGCGGCACCCAGGTCTGCCCCGGCTGCCCCGTGCTCGATGTGCTGCGCACCGGCGAAAGCCACGAGCGCCCGCTCGAGGACATGCCCAACGGGCGCACCATGCATCTCTCCGCCAGCCCCGTCCGCGCCGGGGACGGCCGGCTCGTCGGCATCGTCGAGCATTGCCATGACATCACCGACGAGCTGAGGCTGCGCCGGGACCTGGCCGAGCGCGAGCGGCTGTTCCGGGGAATCTACGAAACCTCGCCCCTGGCCATCCTGGTCTTCGACCGCGCGGGAAGGCTGGAGCATGCCAACCCCGCCGCCCTCGCCATGTTCGGCACGGTCGGCAATCTGTCCGAGCTGCAGCGTCTCCGCCTCTTCGAGCACTGGCGCCTCAACGAGCCGCGCCGCGAGCGGGTCCGCGCCGGCAATCCCGTGCGCTTCCTCTTCGACCTGGATTTCGGGACCGCGCGCGGCAATGGCCTCTACCGGACCTCCCGCAGCGACCGGGCCCGGCTGGACATGGCCGTCAACCCCCTTCGGTTCGAGGGGGACGGCTCCCCCATCGTCGGCTACCTCGCCCAAATCGAGGAAGTCACCCAACTGCAACAGGCCGAGGAGTTCTGGCGGCTGGCCCTCGACGGCGTCGGCGACGGCGTCTGGGACCGCAACCCCGTGACCGGCGAGGCGAAATGGTCCGCAAGCTGGTACCGCATGCTCGGTTTCGAGCCCGACGAAATCCCCTCGAACTACGCCAACCTCTGCTCCCTCATGCATCCCGACGACCTGCCCGCCGCCCAGGCCGCCATCGACCAGTGCATGGCCGGAAACGCCGACACCTACCGGGCCGAGTTCCGTCTGCGCCACAAGGACGGCCACTGGGTCTGGATTCTCTCCCGCGGCCGGGTGATGGAGCGGGACGAGCAGGGACGCCCGAGCCGCTTCGCCGGCACCCAGATGGACATCTCGGCCCGCAAGGCCACCGAGGCACTCTTGGCCCGCCGCGAGCGGGACTTGCAGGAAATCCTCGAAGGCACCAGCCCCGTCACCGGCGAGGAATTGTTCGAATGCCTCACCCGCCACCTCGCCCGGGTGCTCGGCCTCGACTATTGCTTCGTCAGCGAGCCCGATGTCGAAAACCCCTCCGGCCAAGCCCGGATGGTGACGTTCCGCGGCCCCGACGGCATGCTTGAGCCCTATGGCTATTCCCTGGCCGGAACCGCCTCGGCCCTGGTCCTCCAGGGCGAGAGTGTCTGCTGCCGGGACAACGCGGTCGGGCAGTTCCCCGGGGACGAGAAACTGCTCCGCTACGGCGTCCGGGGCTATGTCGCGGTCCCGTTGCGGATCGGCGGCGGCGAAATACTCGGCGTCATGGCGGGCATGGCGAAAGCCCCCCTCGGCGACCTGGACTTCGTGGTGCGGGTGTTCCGCATCTTCGCCGCCCGCGCCGCCGCCGAACTCGACCAGCGCCGCGCCCTGGCCGAGCAGCGCAAACTCGAAGAAGGCATCCGCCGCGCCCAGAAAATGTCGGCCGTGGGCGAACTCGCCGCCGGCGTCGCCCACGACTTCAACAACATCCTCCACGTCATTCTCGGCAACAACGAGCTGCTGCTCCACGAACGGACCGAGGACCCGGACCTGCACCGGACCTGCCACGCCATCCAGCAGGCGGCCACGCGCGGCGCCGACCTGGTCCGCCAGCTCATGTGCCTGGGCCGCAACGACGCCTTCCACCCCACCCCCCACGATCTCAACGAACTGGTGGCCCAGTCCCTCGCCATGCTCCGCCGGGGCGTCGGCCCGGCGGCGGACATCGCCTTCGTTCCCGAACCCAAGTCCTGCGGCGCCAACGTGGACACGGGCCAGGTCGGCCAGGTGCTGCTGAATCTGTGCATCAACGCCCGCGACGCCATGCGCGGCAAGAACGGCCATATCCGCATCTGCCTGCGCAACGTGGAACTGGCCGGCGGCGAAGCGGAACTCCACCGGCTCGAGGCGGGACGCTACGTGGTCATCGACGTGGCCGACACGGGCACCGGCATCCCCCCCGAAGTCCAGGCCAGGATTTTCGAGCCGTTCTTCACCACCAAGGAGAAAACGCAGGGGTCCGGCCTTGGCCTGGCCTCGGCCTACGCGATCATGCAGCGCCACGGCGGCGCCATCGCCTTCGACACCGTTCCCGGCGAAGGCACCACCTTCCATCTGTTCTTCCCCGCCGCCGCCCTGGCCGCTCCGGTGGCCCCCGCCGCCGCCCCCCCCGCCGTT
>LVAZ01000501.1 GCA_001603055.1 Victivallales bacterium Lenti_02 | reverse complement strand
CACCTGGCGCTTCAAACAGGCCGTCCGCCGCCTCTGGGACCACCTCGAACAATCCCGCCACGCCTCCCCCGCCGTGGTCATCGATCTCTGCCACCAGCTCGCCTGGCAGCTCCTCCGCCTCGCCGGCCAGCGCCGCCCCGGCAACCTCGACGCCATCGAGTACTCCGCCTGGCTCGAACAGCGCGACCCCGAACTCGGCAACGAACTCACCGTCCTCGCCCCCAGCATCACCCGCCGCCTCTTCAGCAACAACATGCCCGCCCGCGAGGAGGCCGACGACGTCTACGGCGCCACCGCCCGCCTCCGCCAGCTCGTCTTCGACCGCCTCGCCGACCCCACCCGCCCCAGCCAGCCCGCCATCTTCTAGTGTCATGCATTCAGATGCTGACTGGTAAGTCGATGCGCAGCCCATTTGACCTCACTGCCTGCCATATTTCTGCGTCAAGGCTATGAATCACAGGTATGGATTCACCGGAAAAAACCGATTCCTGATTTTCGATGGTTGGCGAAGGAGACTAACACACGATGGGCTTTTATCTGAGGAAGAGCTTCCGCGCTGGTCCAATTCGTTTCAACCTTTCGAAGAGTGGTCTTGGCATCTCCGCAGGTGTCAAAGGATCCCGTATTGGCACAGGCCCCCGAGGAAACTATGTTCATGCCGGACGACATGGGCTGTACTACCGGAAAAACCTTTCCTCCGGAAACTCCACTCGGAACACTAACGCAGGTTCCATCGGCAAGGACGGCGAAGGATGCGCGTTACTGCTACTAACCGTCCTTTCCGCCATCTTCGGTATCTGGTTATGCATGTGGCTGTTTGACAACCCAATCGTCTTTTTTGCCGGCGCGGTTCTTGCGGGTAGCGTCGCATTGTCACTCTGGACGTTCCGGCAACGCAGAAAAAAAGCACTGGAAAACTACAAGAAATTACTTGACGACACATTTGTGGCCACCGCAACATCACCTCTTGCATCTGCCCTTATGGTTGTTAACAAACAGAGAGACGAGTTGCTCAAAATCAGCGAACACACCCATACTAGGGAGCAAATCGAGACAAATGTCTACTTAGCTGTACTTGACCGGATTCTCGACGACGGCTTCATCACCAAAGAGGAAGCAGCGACAATTTCCGCTGCCGAGCAGACGTTAGGCATAAGCCAAGATGTACAACATCAGACGAAGAAGGAAATCTTTGCCGCCGCCTATGGCGAAGCAATCCAGGACCGTGAAATCACCAAAAGCGAATTGGGAAAACTAAGGAACTTTGTAGCCGAACTCCGGATTCCCCAGGAAAAAGTTCAGCGGGAACTCGACATCGTGAACGAGATTCTTGAAACACAGAATCTTTGTCTCCCATTCGCCCCCATTCCTGCCGAAAAATTGGCTGCACCGATCCAGAAAAATGAACATGCTTTTTATCAGTGTCCAGCCAAAGTTCTCTCTAAACGAAAAGCGAAAGACTCACCGACGGGATACGAATACACCGCAAAGCGTGATGGGATGATGATCCTCACCAACAAACGCATTTTCGTGGTGGGCGACGGAACAACCAACATCAGATTGTCCGACATTGAAAATGTTGATGTAGACATCGACGAGGGGGTTATTGAAATAAGCAAAACTCGATCTACTCGTCCCATTGTCTTGAAAACTTCCTCCCCCATCTACACCGGCCGTGCAATCGACCTTTTGGTCAATGCGGAAGCAGGAGGTATCACGCGATGAACATTCGCAACCGAACTTGGGAAATTGTCGAAGCAGCGAAGGACGGTGATACGGCTAGCCGAGCTTTCGACTATTTCATTCTTTTTCTTATCTTTTTGAATGCATTTGCCGTAATCATCGGTTCTGTTCCTGCTATCCGACTTCAGTGGAACAAGTTCCTGAATGGATTCGAAGTGTTTTCTGTTGCCATCTTCACCTTGGAATACATTGCCAGGCTATGGGCATGCACTGCCAGCCCATCATTTCATGGTCAAATCCGCGGCCGCATTCGGTTTGCTTTTCGAATGATGTCGATTATTGACTTGCTCGCAATCATGCCCTTCTATCTTCCTTTTTGCGGTGCCGACTTGCGGGCGCTGAGGGTGTTACGGCTATTGCGAATTTTCCGGGTAGCAAAAATCACCAGATATTATGCATCGCTTGATCTTGTGAAGGATGTCTTCCAATCCAAGAAAGAAGAGTTGGTATTGACATCGGTCTTGATGAGCATCCTTCTCGTCGTTTCATCAAGCATCCTATTCCATTGTGAGAATACAATCCAACCGGATATTTTTTCGAGCATTCCAGCTACCATGTGGTGGTCGGTCGCAACCCTGACCACAGTGGGGTACGGTGACATGTATCCTGTCACAATCGCTGGGAAGTTTTTTGCAAGCGTCATCGCCATACTCGGGATTGGTATGTTTGCGCTTCCAACTGGCATCATTGGGGCCGGCTTCGTGGAGGCAGTGCAGAAGAAGAAATGCCCACAGGCATGCCCGCACTGCGGGAAAGAACTTCGCTAGCCAGGCCATAGCGAGCCATATCACTCCCCCGCCGACCAGTCGATGGGCGGCTCGCCGCGCGCGACCAGGAAGGTGTTGACCTGGGAGAAGGGGCGGGAGCCGAAGAAGCCGCGGTAGGCGGAAAGGGGCGAGGGATGGGCGGATTCCACCACCGGGGCCGCGCCCAGCAGGGGGCGTTTCTGGCGGGCGGGGCCGCCCCAGAGGACAAAGACCGCCCGCCGCCGCTCGGCCACCAGCCCGATGATCGCGTCGGTGAACCGCTCCCAGCCCTTCCGGGCGTGGGAATGGGCGGCATCGGCACGCACGGTCAGCACCGTGTTGAGCAGCAGCACCCCCTGGCGGGCCCAGCCGGACAGACACCCGTCCGGGGGCGGCGCGACCCCCAGGTCCTCCTGCAATTCGCGGTAGATGTTGCGCAGGGAGGGCGGCAACGGCACGTCCGGGCGCACCGAGAAAGCCAGCCCGTGGGCCTGCCCCAGCCCGTGGTAGGGGTCCTGCCCCAGAATCACCACCCGCGTCCGGGCCAGCGGGGTGAGATGGAGGGCGGCGAACACCTCGTCCGCCGCCGGGAACACCATGTCCCGCGCCCGCTCGCTCCGCTCGAACGCCGCCAACTGCGGCACGTAGGGCTTCGCCAGCTCCCCGGCCAGGGCCCGACGCCAATCCGCCGGAATGCGATCAACAAACAACTCCACGGGCAAGACTCCTTCTATTTCAGCAGGGCGGCGATGGCGGCGGCGAGCTGGCGGCGATGGGCTTCGACGGGGGCGGGGTCGGTGGTGAACTCGGTCAGGCTCACGCTCACCGCCGCCGGCACCTGCAGCAGGGCGGCATAGGCCTCGCGCCGGGCCGCCGGGAGCCGGTCGCCCCGCTCGGCCAGC
>LVAZ01000500.1 GCA_001603055.1 Victivallales bacterium Lenti_02 | reverse complement strand
GCCTCGCCGGCAACGAGGCGAAGCGCTGGTACGCGGGGGTTGCCGGGCAGGCCCTCCACCACTCCGCCGACGGGGGGCGCACCTGGACGCGGGGAGCAAGCCTTGAAGGGCACCGCCCGCTCTACGGCGTGGTGGCCCATCCCACCCTGTCCGGCATTCTCTACGTGCATTCCGCCGCCGGGCTGTTCGCGAGCACGGACGGCGGCGCCAGCCTGTCCCCCCTCGGCAATCTCCCCAAAGGCGAGGTGCGCTCCCTCGACATCAACCCCGCCGATCCGCTCGATTTCCACGCGACGGTGGACGGGGCGGGCCTGTTCCGCTCGCGGAACAGCGGCACAACCTTCGGGCTGGTCAAGGAATTCAACGCCCAGTATGCCGCAATCCATCCCCGCAATCGCGACCGCATCTATCTGGTGGGCAGGCAGAATGCCCATATGCTGACCAGCCACGACGGCGGCGCGACCTGGCTCGTTCCCAAGGTCGTCCCCATTCCCGGCTGGGACCGCGAAGGCAGCGGCTGGAAGACCCGCATCAACGGGGTGTTCAGCACACTTCTCCCCGACCCGCGCAATCCCGACTCCGCCGTCGGCATCGCCAACGCCACACTCTATCGCACCGAGGACGGGGGCCTGACCTTCACCGACAGTTCGGCGGGGTTCACCGGCTACGCCTGGGGGTGGTTCACCCGGCCCGTGGCCTTCGACGCGGCGGACCCGAAGCGCTTCGCCTTTTTCTGCTACGACGTGGGCGCGGTGATCACGGAAAACGGGGGCGACTGGTTCGAGCGCCGGGGCATCCCGTGGGTCTGGAAGCGCGACAAACGGGTCGAGCACACCGGCATGTACGCGGGCGATTTCTCCCCCGAGCCCGGCTCGCGGACCCTGGTCGCCACGGCGGGCATCTACTGGAAGCAGGTCATCGTCCGCTCCGAGGACGCCGGCCGCAACTGGACCATCGTGGACGAAACCCCGGCCCACAATCTTTTCCTCTCCTTCCACCGCCAGGACGCGAGCGTGGTCTACGCCGACGCCAAGCGTTCGGACGACGGGGGACGAACCTTCCACCGCCTGCCCAATCTGCCCGAAGAGGCCGCCATCCTCGGCCTGTCGCCCGCCCGGTCCGACACGGTCTACGCCCTGAACAAGAACCGCACCATCGTCTACCGTTCCGACGACCGGGGCGAGTCCTGGCGGGTCTACACCGAACCGGGCTGGGCGCTGCGGAAGCTCGATCCCAAGCCCACCTTCCTCGTCTGCCCCGCCGATCCGGACCGGCTGTACGCCGTCGACGCGCGCGGCGATCTGGCCAGCTTCGACGGGACGGCCTGGCGCAGTCTCGGTGTGCTCGACCTCGCGGGCGGCGCCGACCAGGGCAATTTCGTCCGCGCCGTCGCCGTGGACCCTCGCCAGCCCGAGGTTCTCTACGCGGGCCTCCACGCCCCCGGTCTGCCTTTGCTTTTCCGCAGCGCCGACGGGGGGAAGACCTGGCAGGACATCAGCGGCGATCTGCCCCGCATCGGCATCGGCGGTCTGGTTGTCCATCCCCTCACCGGCGAAGTTTTTACCGGCGGCATCGCCGGAACCCGGAT
>LVAZ01000060.1 GCA_001603055.1 Victivallales bacterium Lenti_02 | reverse complement strand
AGGCTAAAGCCTGTACTACAAACGGGTTGCGAATGCACGGCCTGTCGTTCGTAGTACGGCCTTTAGGCCGCGGAGCGCTCCAAGAGCAGGCTAAAGCCTGTACTACAAACGGGTTGCGAATGCACGGCCTGTCGTTCGTAGTACGGCCTTTAGGCCGCGGAGCGCTCCAAGAGCAGGCTAAAGCCTGTACTACAAACGGGTTGCGAATGCACGGCCTGTCGTTCGTAGTACGGCCTTTAGGCCGCGGAGCGCTCCAAGAGCAGGCTAAAGCCTGTACTACAAACAAGTTGTATCACGCTTGCTTGGCCGGGGGCCGGGCGGGGGCAAGCCTCGCCCTTAGGGGTGGGTATTCATCGTCGCGGTTGCGGCTCCGGCGAACTCTTCGCCTTCGGCTTTGTCGGAAGGACTACACGTTTCCATGCGACTGGCAATCCGGAGGATGCGTCATGACCCTTCCGACCGATTCCAAAACCGCTGGCGCCGAGCGCGAACTGGAGCGCCGGGAATGGCTGGATTCCCTCGACGAAGTGCTGTCCCGCGAAGGCCCCGAGCGGGTGAAGGAGCTGCTCTCCGAGCTGTCGCTCCACGCCCAGACGGAGGGGGTGAAGGTGCCCTTCACCGCCAATACGCCCTATGTGAACACGATTCCCCGCGCCGAACAGCCCCCCTACCCAGGCAATCTCGAAATCGAGGAGCGCCTGACCAGCTACATCCGCTGGAACGCGATGGCGATGGTGGTGCGGGCCAACCGCGAGGAGGCGGGCATCGGCGGCCACATCGCCACCTACGCCTCGGCGGCGACCTTGTTCGAGGTGGCCTTCCACCACTTCCTGCGCGGGCGCACCGAGGAATTTCCCGGCGACCTAGCCTATTTCCAGGGCCACGCCTCGCCGGGGGTCTACGCCCGCGCCTTCCTCGAAGGCCGTCTCCCCGCCGGGCAGCTCGACAATTTCCGCCATGAGCTGCACGACACGCCGGGGCTGTCCTCCTATCCCCATCCCTGGCTGATGCCGGATTTCTGGCAGTTCCCCACCGTCTCGATGGGCCTCGGCCCCATTTGTGCCATCTACCACGCCCGCTTCATCAAATACCTCGAGGACCGGGGCCTCAAACCCCGTTCCGACCAGCGGGTCTGGGCCTTCCTGGGCGACGGCGAGACCGACGAGCCGGAAAGCCTCGGGGCCATCACCCTCGCCGCCCGCGAGCGGCTCGACAACCTCATTTTTGTGGTCAACTGCAATCTCCAGCGGCTGGACGGCCCGGTGCGCGGCAACGGCAAGATCATCCAGGAACTCGAAGCCGCCTTCCGGGGCGCGGGCTGGAACGTGCTCAAGGTGATCTGGGGCAACGACTGGGACCCCCTGCTCGAAAAGGACCCCGACGGGCTGCTGGTGCGGCGGATGCAGGAAACCGTGGACGGCCAGTGGCAGCGCTACGTGGTCGCGGGCGGGGCCTATTTCCGCGAGCATTTCTTCGGGGCCGACCCGAGGCTGAAGAAGCTGGTCGAACATCTCACCGACGACCAGCTCGAACGGCTGACCCGGGGCGGGCACGACCCGGTCAAGGTCCACGCCGCCTACGCCGCCGCCGTCCAGCACACCGGCTCGCCCACCGTCATCCTCTGCAAGACCATCAAGGGCTACGGCATGGGCGAGGCGGGCGAGGCCCTCAATATCACTCACAACCAGAAGAAGATGAACGACGAGGCCCTGCGCCAGTTCCGCACCCGTTTCCACATCCCCCTGTCCGACGAGCAGGTGGACAAGCTGCCCTTCTATCAACCGCCCGGGGACAGTCCCGAAATGGCCTATCTGCACGAGCGGCGCAAGGCGCTGGGCGGCTATCTGCCCAAGCGGTTCCCCCAGGAACAGTTCCTGCCCGCCCCGCCGGACGCGGTCTTCGCCGAATATTTCGCGGGCACCGGCGACCGCGCGGTCTCGACCACGATGGCCTTCGTCGGCATGCTGGGCAAGCTGCTCAAGGACGAACGGATCGGGCGGCACATCGTGCCGATGATTCCCGACGAGGCGCGCACCTTCGGCATGGAGTCCCTGTTCCGGCAGGTGGGCATCTATTCCCATCCCGGCCAGCTTTACGAGCCGGTGGACAAGGAGCAACTGCTCTACTACAAGGAGGCCACCGACGGGCAGATTCTCGAAGAAGGCATCACCGAGGCGGGCTGTCTCAGCTCCTTCATCGCGGCGGGGACGGCCTACTCGAACCACGGGGTGGCCACCATTCCCTTCTTCACCTTCTACAGCATGTTCGGCTTCCAGCGGGTCGCCGACCTGATCTGGGCGGCGGCGGACAGCCGGGCCAAGGGCTTCCTGATGGGGGCCACCTCGGGCCGCACCACCCTGGCGGGCGAGGGGCTCCAGCACCAGGACGGCAACAGCCACCTGCTCGCCATGACCGTCCCCAACCTCCTCGCCTACGATCCCGCCTACGCCTACGAGATCGCGGTCATCGTCCAGGAGGGCATCCGCCGCATGTACCAGGAAGGCGAGGATATCCTCTACTACATCACCCTGATGAACGACAACTACCCCCAGCGGCCCATGCCCGAGGGGGTCAGGGAGGGCATTCTGCGGGGCCTGTACCAAATCCAGCAGGCCGAGGACGCCCAGGTCCGGCTGTTCGGCAGCGGGGCCATCCTGCCCGAGGCCCTCAAGGCGGCGAAACGGCTCGAGGAATTCGGCGTCCGCGCCGCCGTCTGGTCGGCCACCAGCTACAAGGAACTGTACCGGGACGCCGCCTCGGTGGCGCGCTGGAACCGGAACCATCCGCTCGAAGCGCCCCGGCGGCCCTATCTGCTGGATTGTCTGGCAGGCAGCGCGGCCCCGGTGGTCGCGGCCTGCGACTATGTCCGCGCCCTGCCGGAGAGCATCGCCCGCTGGATTCCCGCCCGCTATGTCGTGCTCGGCACCGACGGTTTCGGGCGCAGCGACGGCCGCCCCGCCCTGCGCGACTTCTTCGAGGTGGACGCGGCCCACATCGCCTATGCGGCACTGGTCGCCCTGGCCGAGGAGGGAACCATCGCCCCCGAAATCGCGGACCAGGCCGCCGCCACCCTCGGCATCCGCCGCGACAGCGCCGATCCCGAAACGCGCTAAGGAAGGAGGGACCGTATCATGCAGCAGCGTTTGACCATTCCCGGACTCGGCGAGAACATCGCGCACGCCAAGGTCGTGCGCGTCCTCGTCGCCGTGGGCGATGCCATCCAGCCCGAACAATCCCTGCTCGAACTCGAAGCCGGCAAGGCCACCCTCGAAGTCCCCGCCCCGGCGGCGGGAAGCGTCGCCCAGCTTCTCGTCAAGGAGGGCGACGAGGTGGACGTGGGGCAGGCTTTCCTCGTCCTCGATACCGAGGCCGAAGAGACCGAGGCGAAGAGACCGGACAAACCGGAAAAACCGGTGGAGCCGGCACCGGAAAAACCGGAGCCGGAGGAATCCGCGCCAGAACCGGAGAAATCCGAATCCTCAAAACCCGAACCCCCGCCCAAGCGGTCGGCCGAGCGCCATGTGCCCGCCGCGCCGAGCGTGCGCCGGTTCGCCCGCGAAATCGGCATCGAGGTGGACACGGTCGAGGGCACCGGCCCGCACGGGCGCGTCTCCCTCGACGACGTCAAGCGCCACGCCCGCGAGCGGAACCGCCGCCAGGCCGAGGGCCTGCGCGCCAGCGTTCCCGCGCTGCCCGACTTCGCCCGCTGGGGCGGGGTGCGGCGCGAGCCCATGAGCGCCATCCGCCGGGCCACCGCCGAGCATCTCGCCGTCGCCTGGAACCAGATTCCCCATGTCACCCACTTCGAGAGCGCCGACATCACCCAGCTCGAGGCCCTGCGCAAAAAGTACGCCGACCGCGCCGCCGCCCAGGGCGGTAAGCTGACCATGGCGGTTATGGTCGTGAAAATCGTCGCCGAGGCGCTCAAGAAGTTCCCCAAGTTCAACGCCTCCATCGACGTGGCCAAGCGGGAAATCGTCTTCAAGGACTACCTGAACATCGGCATCGCCGTGGCCACCGAGCGCGGCTTGCTGGTGCCGGTGCTGCGGGACGTGGGCCGCAAGAACATGGCCCAGCTCGCGGCGGAGATCGATGCGGTGGCCAAGCGCTGCCGCGAGGGCAACATCGCCCCCGCCGACCTCGAAGGCGGCACCTTCACCGTCACCAACCTCGGGGCCATCGGCGGCAGCTATTTCACCCCCATCGTGAACTATCCCGAGGTGGCGATTCTCGGTCTGGGACGGGCCTCCCGCCAGGCGGTGCCCAACGCGCGGGACGAACTCGAAATCCGCACCATCCTGCCCCTGTCCCTGTCCTACGACCACCGCCTGATCGACGGGGCCGAGGCGGCGCGTTTCGCCCGCTGGGTGGCCGAGGCCATCGAGGAGCCCTTCCTCCTGGCCCTGGAGGGAACCGCATGAAAACCAGCGAACGCCACACCCAGCTCGCCGTCGTCGGGGCCGGTCCCGGCGGCTACCCCGCCGCCTTCCATGCCGCCGATCTGGGCATGAAGGTGGTCCTCATCGACCGCGACGCGAATCCCGGCGGAGTCTGCCTCTACCGGGGCTGCATCCCCTCGAAGGCCCTGCTCCACGCGGCCCAGATCATCCAGCACGCCCGCGAGGGCGCCGCCATCGGCATCCGCTTCCCCGAACCCGAGGTGGATTTCGCGCGCATCCGCGCCTGGCGCGACGAGGTGGTCGGGAAGCTCACCGGCGGGCTCGGCCAGCTCACCCGCCAGCGGGGCATCGACTTCATCCAGGGCAACGCCCAATTCCGCGACGGCCAGTCCCTGGCGGTGGCCGGCGCCGACGGCGAGGAAACCGTGGTTCATTTCGAGCACGCCATCCTGGCCACCGGTTCGGTCCCGGCCATTCCCCGTTTCGTGCCCGAGTCCCCCCGCATCATGGACTCGACCGCCGCCCTCGAACTCACCGACATTCCCCGCCGTCTGCTGGTGCTCGGCGGCGGCTACATCGGCCTCGAACTCGGCCAGGTCTACGCCGCCTTCGGCAGCGAGGTCTCGGTGGTCGAGATGCAGGCCAGCCTTCTGCCCCAGGTGGACCCCGACCTGGTCAAACCCCTCGCCAGCCGCCTGAAACGGGAGTTCAAGCAGATTCTTCTGAACACCCGCGTCGCCGCCATGCGCGACACCGGCGCGGCCGTCGAGGTGGACTTCGAGTCGGCAGACGGCGGCAAGACCAGCGAGACCTACGACCGGGTGCTGGTGGCCGTGGGCCGCCGCCCCGTCACCGCCGGCCTGGGCCTGGAAACCACCCGGGTCGAGACCGACGACCAGGGCTTCGTCAAGGTGGACGAACACCGGCGCACCGCCGAACCCGCCGTCTACGCCATCGGCGACATCGCCGGCCAGCCCATGCTCGCCCACAAGGCCACCCACGAAGGCCGCAGCGCGGTCGAGGCCATTCACGGCGGCAAGGCGGTCTACAACCCCCGCGCCGTCCCCGCCGTGGTCTTCACCGATCCCGAAATCGCCTGGGCCGGAGCGAGCGAGGACGAGGCCCGCCGCCAGGGCTTCGACGTGCGCGTCGGCGCCTTTCCCTGGCAGGCCTCCGGCCGCGCCGCCACCCTCGACCGGGCCGAGGGCCTCACCAAAATCGTCGCCGACGCGGCGGACGGGCGCGTCCTCGGAGTCGGCATCGCCGGCCCGGGCGCGGGCGAGCTGATCGGCGAGGGGGTCCTCGCCATCGAAATGGGCGCCGTGGCCGAAGACCTCGCCCTCACCATCCACGCCCACCCCTCGCTCTCGGAAACCATCATGGAGGCCGCTGAGCGCATCCTCGGCCAAAGCACCCACTTCTTCCAGCGGATGTAGCCGGCAGGGGAAAATGGCCGGAGCGTCCTGTCCGGAAGAGGACGGCGTGTGTAGCCCGTAGGGGCGAGGCTTGCCCTCGCCCAGACCCTTGGCCAATCAAACAGGACACCAGACCTCAAGGGAACCCACAAGTTGAATGCCGGTGTTTTGGGCGGACAGCGGCTTGCGCCTCTTGTGCCTGTGTGCCTGGCCAGAGGACTGAGATATGGTCCTGGTAGCGCCAAAGGCGCGTGCTTTGAAAGCCCGGGGCAACCGACCTGGGGACCATGCCCGCATCCATTCAAACCCTGAAAGGGCGACCCAATCCCAAGGGTTCCCGACCAGGGGAATGGCGGCATCGGTTCGGTCGCCCCTTCAGCGGCGCACCGGGGCAAGCCCCCGGACATTTCAGGCAGGAACTCCGGGGAAGTTCCATACAAGGGCTTATGGCCATGGGGATCATTTACGATTCGGGCATCTGTCCCGGTAGCCAGGCCGCCGCTTGACAAAAGGCGCTTGCCC
>LVAZ01000499.1 GCA_001603055.1 Victivallales bacterium Lenti_02 | reverse complement strand
CGATGTGTTCGAGGCTGCTCTGGCACATGCGGCGGAAGTTGTCGGGGGTGTAGTCGCTGACCACGGCGGCGCGTTCGCTGTGGCGGGGACGGCTGTCCCAACTGGAGCCGATGGCGGGGAAGTAGGGGAGATAGGCGGTTTTCGCCATCATCTTCCAGACGGATTCGTAGTTGCGCAGCATGTCCGCGTAGGGGACGCTGTGGCCGCCGCGCCATTCCCAGATCGAGTCGAAGGGGGTACCGTAGTAGCCGTAGCCGGTCATGGCGGCGAAACCGGCCGCCTTTTCCTCGGGATTCCGGCCCATCGAGACGAGGTAGAGTTCCTTGATCCCCCGTTGGGCGAGGACGGCGTTCATCTGGTCGAGCACTTGGCGGAAGCCCTCGGGGCCGCCGTTGGCCTGGAACAGGGCGGCGGTGTCCCAGACCATGAGCATGGGGCGGCCTTCGACGGTCAGGTAGTTGGGGAGGGTGAAATAATGGTCGGCCAGATACTCGGTCATCTCGATCAGGGCGGCGGGGCTGAAGTCCCGGTTGCCGGAGAGGAGCCGGCCCTGTTCCTCGTCGAACTCCCAGGCCAGTTCGCCCTCGCGGGTGTCGGCCCCGCGCCGCAGGCGGATGAAGTCCACGGCCACGGTCGAGCCGGGGCAGTTCACGTTGGGGTCGAAGCGGAGGCGGTCGATTTTCCCCTGCCAGTTGGGGGACTGGCGCAGGTCCACGAGATAGTCGTGGAACTGGCCGTCGGCGGTGACGGGGAAGACGACGCTGTTGGCTTCGGCCAGCGGGGTTTCGGGGCCGATCCAGAAGAGCTGGGAGCGGTTCCCGGCATCGAGTTTCAGGCGGATGTGGAGATGGGTGTAGTCGGCGGCGGCGAAGTCCACCTGGCAGGTGAAGGCGGGGTCGTCGGTGGTGATGGCGGCGGCGAGGGCGCCGTCCTCGATGCGGCTTTGCTTGAGGCCCATGCTGGCCTGCCACTGGCTTGGGCCTGCGGCCGCGCGCCAGTCGAGCCCGTGGTTGCACCAATGGATGCAGAACTTCATCAGCGGGGCGTACTTGGCCTGGAGGAAACCCCGTTCGAGGGTGCGCATCAGGCGGTGTTCGCCCGCGTTCCAGTACCAGTCGAAGGCGAACCAGGTGATGCCGTGTTCGAGGGCCCAGAGGATGTGCCAGTCGTTCACCTCGGGGAGCGAGTCGTCGTAGAACCCGAGCAGGGGGCGGGGCTTGGGCTTTTTGGCGACCGCGCGCCATTCGCTATCCTCGTCGTGGGTGCGGTAGGGGTAGTCGCCGCGCCCCTTGTCCCGGTACCAGCCGGGAAAGATGTAGACCCCGAGTTCGGTCTCGCCCCGGACCGGCTGCGGTGTCGGCGGATAGCCGTCCCAGACCTCGATCTCCCCGGCCATTCCCCAGAAACTCATGCAGCCGGCCAGCGCCAGCATCTTCCACGGGCTCGATTTCATGACGGGTCTCCAGAGTTGCGGCTTGCAAGGGCGAATGGCGCAACCATCTCCCGGCTCGGGGCGAAGGCAACTCCGGCTGGACGATCTTGCCGCCGGAAAAAGGGGATGGGACGAACGGCCCGTCGGTCGTTCGCCCCATCCTGGTGCCAGGCAGCAGGCACACGTTGCTGTGTTGGATTGGTCAGCGGAAAGGTGGTGGGCGGGGTTTAGCCGATCGCCTCACTGCCTGTTTCACCGGTACGGATGCGGATGCACTGGGGGAGGTCGAGGACGAAAATCTTGCCGTCCCCGATGTTGCCGGTGCGGGCACCGGCGATGATCGCGTCGATGGTGGGCTTGACGAAGTCCTCGTTGACGGCGATTTCGATGCGGACCTTCTTGAGGAGGTTCACCTCGTAGTCCACGCCGCGGTAGGACTCGTGGTAGCCCTTCTGCTGGCCGCAGCCGAGGGCGTTGGTGACGGAAATCTTAAAAACTTCCTTCTCGTAAAGCGCCTGCTTGACGGCGGTGAGTCGTTCGGGCTGGATGTAGGCGAT
>LVAZ01000059.1 GCA_001603055.1 Victivallales bacterium Lenti_02 | reverse complement strand
TCTCGGTGGGATGCTCCCACCCGCTGCGGGTCACCAATCTCCGTTCCTACCAGACTCTCGCCCTGGCTTCCCTCGAACGCCCCTGCACGGTCGGGATTGTCCCGCTCACCGACGACTTCGAGGGCCGACGGCTCATCCGGAACGTCGGCAGCGCCCTGGCGCAGGAATCGGCCACCGTCGTGCTTCCCTACCAGCCGAAAAGCGCGAACAAGCCAGATGCGGTGGTCCGCATCGCCATCTATCCCGAATACAGCGGTTCGAGCCGGAACTTCCTCGTCACCTGGCCCGGATTTCTGGTCTGGGCACCTGCCTGGCATGGCTACGTCTACGGGGCCGATTTCACCGCCGAGGTGAAACTGAGCAAGGGGGCCGACGACAGTCTTGTGGAAGAATGGAAAATCCCGGTCAAACTGGACATCCGCCATGCGGCGATCAACCGGACCTGGACCGAGATCGGCTGGTTGACGACGGGCCTGATTCCCTTTGTCGGCGCCTTCTGCTTCGTCGAGTACGACCACAACGTGACCGCCCCCTTGATGGACAAGGCGGAGCGGCCGCTGGGCGAATACATCGCCCGCCAGATCATCGACCGGATCAACAGCTCCGGAATGCTGGCCACAGAGTAGCAGACCGCCTCGTTGTAGCCTGGGGTGCCAAACGCCGAGTCTGGAGTTTGGCAGAATTCCCCTGCGGGGCAACCCCCGAAAACCGGCCTTTGGTTCTGTGTTCACCCTGGGGTTGGCGGCATCCGGCACCCGAACCACGGCCAGGCGGGGTTCCGCCGGGCCGGACGATGGGCCTACCAGTTGTCGCAGTCGGCGAGGATGCGCAGGACCTGCTCGGTCTCCATGGTCTTGCCGAACTCGGCGGCGACCACGCCGCGGTAGCCGGTTCCGTGGATGGCCCGGAAGATGTTCCGGTAGTTCAGCTCGCCGGTGGTGGGCTCGTGGCGGCCGGGATTGTCGCCGAAATGGTAGTGCCCGATCAGTTCGTGGTAGGCCTGAAGGTTGCGGATCACGTCGCCTTCGCTGATCTGCTGGTGGTAGACGTCGAAGAGGAACTTGACGGCGGGGCTGCCGGTGCGCCGGACAATGTCCGCCGCGTCCTTCGAGTAGACCAGGAAGTAGCCGCCGTGGTTCACCTTCACGTTCAGGGGCTCCCAGACCAGGGTCATGCCCGCGTCTTCGAGGTAGGGGGCGACGAGCTTGCCCGCCGCGACCAGATTGTCGGCCTGCTGTTCGCGGCTGAGGTCGGTCCTCTCGGCCCCGGCCAGGGCGAGGAGGGTCGCGGTGCCCAGTTCGCGGGCCTGGGCGATGGCGGCGCGGATTTCAGTCACGAACTGCGCGTGGAAGGCGGCGTTCACCGGACCGTCGCCGACGATGGTGCCCGAGCAGCCGACCGCGCCGACGCTGACGCCCAGTTCCTCGCACTTGGCCCGGACCGCCGCGCGGTCCTCCCAGTTGCGGGCGCCGAGATTCTCGAAGGCGCGGAAGCCGTAGGCCGCCACCTGCTCGACCATCTCCACATGGCTCAGGCCGGGAAACCAGCCGGGGCTGACGGCGAGGTTGTTCTTGCAGGCGGCGCCGATCTTCTCGACCGCGTAGTTCACAGGCATGGTACAGTCTCCGGGTACGTTAGTCGGCCAGGGTGCCTTCGAAAACGGTGGTGGCGGGGCCGGTCATGAAGACCCGGTTGTCCGCCTCGCGCCATTCCAGTTCGAGGTCGCCGCCGGTCAGATGGATGGTCACCTTGCGTTCGGTCAGGCCGTTGAGGACCGCCGCCACGCAGGAGGCGGAGGCGCCGGTGCCGCAGGCCAGAGTCTCGCCCGCGCCGCGCTCCCAGACCCGCATGTCCAGCTCGGTGGCGCTCCGCCGCCGGATGAACTCCACGTTCACCCGGTTCGGGAAATGCTTGCGGTCGTTCTCGATCTGCGGGCCGATGCCGAGCACCAGCGCGTCGTCGAGGTCCTCGTGGAAGCTGACGCAGTGGGGGTTGCCCATCGAGACCAGGGTGACGGGAATGGTGCGGCCGCCCACCTCGTAGGGCTGGGCCACCACGCGCTCGCCGGGCCAGGTCCAATCCTTCGTGCGGAGAACCGGCTCGCCCATGTCCACCCGCACCAGCTCGCCCACGATCTCGGGCCGGATGATGCCCGCCAGGGTCTCGACCTCGAGCTTCGTCTTGGCGGTCAGGCCCTTGTCCACCACGTAGCGGGCCAGACAGCGGATGCCGTTGCCGCACATCTCGACCTTGCTGCCGTCGCTGTTGAAGATCAGCATCTGGAAATCGGCGACCGTGCTCGGGGCCACGATCAGAATCTGGTCGCAGCCCACGCCGAAATGGCGGTCGCCCAGATGGCGGCAGAACGCCGCCATGTCCGCAGGCAGGCTCTGATGAATCGCGTCGACAACCACGAAATCGTTGCCGCAGCCGTGCATTTTGGTGAAGCGCATGGGAAATCCTCGGTTTGGTTTCACGCCCGCCAACCATAACCGGACCCCCGCCCAATTCAATCCGCTTGGCATTCGGGTTCCCCCGACTATGGTTTTCCGAGAGCCGCAATCCGGATAGTCCGGGAAAGCAGTCCGATGATCACACGACTGGAAGTCTCCAACTACCGCAGCCTGGGCGAAATCCGGCTGGACTTGGGCCGGTTCACGGCTCTGGTCGGCCAGAACGGCGCAGGCAAAAGCAATGTGGCGGACGTGTTCCGCTTCGTGGCGGAATCCCTGCGGCTCGGCTTGGATTCGGCCATCTCCATCCGTCACGGGATCGGCGCGGTCCGCCGCTGGAGTTCGGGTCGCCCCTTCAATTTGCGCATCGCCATGCAGGTGGCCGAGGATGGCTTTACCGGCGGCTACGAGTTCGAGCTGACCGGCGACCACGCGGAGGAATACCGGGTCAAGCGCGAGCATGCCTGGGTCCAACCGGCCAATCTGCTCGGCGAGCCCCACGCCTTCACGGTGGAGGGGGGCAAGTGGTCCGGGCCGAAGGACCTGAATCCGAAGGTGTCCGCCACCTCCCTGGCCCTGGTCATGGTGGCCGGCGACGAGCGTTTTTCCCCGCTGGCGGCGGCTCTGCGGGATGTGGAGGTCTACTCGATTTTCCCGGACACTCTGCGCAATCCGCAGAAATTCGATCCGGCCACGCCCATGCGCCGCCACGGCGAGAACTGGGTGACCGCCCTGCGGGATTTGGACAACGAGGGCAAGGCCGAAATCCGCGCCGCCCTCGGCCGACTCACCGGCGACATCGCCGAACTGCGGGTCCAGCCGGTCGCCGGTTTCCTCACCGCCGAGTTCCTCCATCGACCGCAACCCGCCGACCAGCCAGCCTCGAAACGCAGGAACCAATGGTTCGACACCGCGCAGGAGTCCGACGGCACCCTCCGCGTGGCGGGCATCCTGACCGCGCTGCTCCAGAAGCCGACGCCCCGGCTGGTGGGCATCGAGGAGCCGGAACTGACCGTCCATGTGGGCGCCCTGCGCCTGCTGCACGACTTCCTCCACGCCGCCTCCCGCCAGGCCCAGGTACTCGTCACCACCCATTCCCCGGAGCTGCTCGACCTGATCGACCCGGACGATGTGCGGGTGGTGGCGCGGACGGATGGCGAGACGACCGTCGCCCCGCTCCACGCCAGCCAGACGGACACCGTGAAACGCCGTCTGGCGACCCTCGGCGAGGTCGCGCGGGCGGAGGGGCTCCAACCCGCCACCGGGGACGCGCGCGAAGTCGCGGAGGAGTGAGCCATGCGCGGGTACGTCGTGGTCGAGGGGCACGGGGAAACGGACGCCGTCCAGAATCTGCTGACCCGCCTGTGGCACGACCTCGGCCTGCCCTATGTCCATCATTGGGCCACGCCCATTCGCTGGAACAGCCTGCATCGCCAGGAAAAACTGCGCGCCGCCTGCAATCTGATCCGGGGAAAAGGGGATGCGGATATGCTCCTCATCCTCCGCGACGCGGACCTGGAGGATGATTGCCCCAAGTTCCGCGGGCCGGAGGCGGCGGCCTGGGTCAAGGACGAGAACCTGCCCTTTCCCGTTGCCGTCACCCTGTTCCATCAGGAATATGAGACGCTGTTTCTGGCCTCTCTGCCGAGTCTGGTCGGCAAGGATTGGCAGGACGACCGGGGAAATGCCAGGAGCGGGTTCCCGGCCCCGACCGCCTACGACGGCGATCCGGAAGCGATCCGAGGCGTCAAGGAATGGTTGTCCAGGCAATTGCCTTCCGGGCGCGGCTACAAACCCACGCTCGACCAACTGCCGTTGACCCGCCTGCTGGATTTCGGCCTGCTGCGCCAATCCGGCCTGCCCTGTTTCGGCACGCTTGAGCGCTCCCTGCATTTTCTGGCGGACCAACAGGGTCACGCAGGAAGCGTATACCCGACCCCGTAGCCCTGAACTCATCTGGGCAGGCACACGGTTCGCGCAAACTGAACGCCATGTTTTCCGGCTGGTCGGCAGACCATGTCTTATTCACGCCGAAGACCATGTCTACCCTTCGCGTGGAGCGGTCGCGTCCTCGCGACCACCCGTCCCGCGCCATGCCCACCTTTGCGGGTTGTCCGGGGCTATCCCGGCGCTCTGCGCCGTGGCCGCGAGGACGCGGCCGCTCCACACGCTTGATTGGCATGACGGCGAGGAAGGCGTCTTGCTTGCGCTTTCCCGCGAGTTCTGGTAGCCCTTCCGGCTGGCATGTGGGGGATGGGTTGGTAGGGTATGGACGGTTGCCGGTTGGATATCCATTCCCTGCGGAGACTTGCCATGCAGCGCCTTGCCCTTCTCCTCGCTCTGTGTTCCGTCGCCGGTGTCCGGGCCGCGTTCTATGTGGCGCCGGAGGGGGACGACGCCGGTCCCGGCAATGCCGAACGGCCTTTCGCCACGCTGGTCCGCGCCCGCGACGCGGTGCGCGCGCTGCGCCAGGCCGGGCCGCTGCCCGAGGGGCCGGTTTTCGTCTATCTGAAGGGGGGTGTCCACGAACTGGCCGAGCCGCTGGCGCTCGCTCCCGAGGACAGTGGCAGCGCCGAGCATCCGCTGGTGTTCGCCGCCGTCCCCGGCGAGACTCCGGTGGTCAGCGGCGGGCGGGTGCTGAAGGGCTGGCAACGGGAAGGGAACGCCTATGTGGTGGAATTGCCCGAGGCCAAGGCCGGCACCTGGAACCCGCGCCAGCTTTTCGTCCAGCGGCCGGGGCAGACCTGGTTCGAGCGCCGCTACCGTCCCGCGCGCGGCCTGTTCGTGATCGCCGGACTCACCGACGCGCCCCACCGCAATCCCACCGGCCGCATCGACCACCGCAACCCCCAGGACGAGTTCATGTTTCACGAGGGGGACATCGTCGATTTCGCCAATCTGGCCGATGTGGAGCTGGTGGCCATGCACGACTGGAGTTCGGGGCGGCTGCACATCCGCGAGATCGACTTCGCCGAGCGGATCGTGCGCTTCACCACCTTCCCCCATTACCGCATCGGCCACTGGTATCCGGGCGGCCGCAATCCCTACCTGATCGAGAACGTGAAGGAGGATTTCGGCCAGCCGGGCGAGTGGTATCTGGACCGGCCCTCGGGGCGGCTCGCCTACACCCCCCTCCCCGACGAGGATTTCGCCGCCTGCACCGTCGTCGCTCCCCGGCTCGAACGGCTGGTGGTCGCCGCCGGGGCCGACGCGGAGCGCATGGTCGAGCATGTCCACTTCCGGGGCATCGTTTTCGCCCATAGCGCCTGGCTGAAGGCCCCCCATCTCTACGCCCTGGACTACGGTCGGCAGTGCCGCCAGGGCTTCGTGGACATGCCCGCCGCCGTCGAGTTCAAATGGGCGCGGAATTGCCGGGTGGAGGACTGCACCCTGGCGAATCTCGGCTCCTACGCGCTCGATTTCGCCGACGGCTGCCACGGGAACGCCGCCGTGGGCAACCTGATGTACGACCTCGGCACCGGCGGCGTCAAGGTCGGCACCGTCCAGCGCAATGCCGAGCCCCCCCTGCTGCCCACGGGGAACGTGATCGACAACAACCTCATCCGCGACTCCGGGCTGGTCCACTACTCCGGCCACGGCATCTGGGGCGGCATGTGCGCGCAGACCAGCATCCGGCACAACGCGGTCAGCCGCACCCTCTACTCCGCCATCGCCGTCGGCTGGGACCACAGCAAGACCCCGACCGGCTGCCGCGAGAACGCCATCGAGTACAACCATGTGTACGATGTGCTGCTGCTGCTCGACCACGGCGGCGCGCTCTACACCCTCGGCAACCAGCCCGGCACCACCCTGCGCGGCAATCTGGTCCACGACACCTACCACACCCGGCTCCACGGCGACCACAAACGCCCCATCTGGGCGGGCGGCGGCCTCGCCTTCGACGACGGCAGTTCCGGTTTCGTGGTCGAGCAGAACATCATCTACAACCTTCCCGTCCCCGCCGGCCACGCCCTCCAGGAGGGCCGGTCCGGCGACATGAGCATGGTCCGCGACAATGTCTGCGACATCAAGCCCGGCGAGCCCGGCTTCCCGACCGAATGGGCCGCCCGCGCCGGTCTCGAACCCGCCTACCGCCACCTCCGGGAACGCCCCTTCCGCGTGACTCCGCCCCAGATTCTGGCCATGACCCTGCCCGAGGGGATGAAACCCGTGCCCATCATCGACGGCTTCGACCGCATCCCGGTGGGCCAGGCCCCGCGCCGCGCCTACATCCGGCTCGATGACAAGGAACCGGGCAAGGGCCGCGACGCCGTGGTCGTCACCGACGAGACCGCCGCCGACGGCGCGCAGAGCCTCAAAATCCAGGATGCCGAGGGGCTTTCCCGCGAGTGGATTCCCTACGTCTCCTACGCCCCCAGCTACCGGGCGGGGCTGGCCGTGGCCGAATACGCCCTGCGGGTCGAGGACAAGACCCATCTGGAATGCGTCTGGCGGGGCTCGGCCGAGGGCCGCGAATTCAGCGTCGGTCCCGCGTTCACCATCCGCGCGGGCGGGCTGTTCGTGGGCGAGGAGCGCCAGATGGCGGTTCCCGCCGGGGAGTGGCTGCGCTTCCGGGTGTCCGCCCGGCTGGGCGAGCCGGACCCCGGCATCGGCGCGGCGGGGCTGGCCGAGCATGGCCTCTGGCGGCTCGACGTGACCCGGCTCGACGGCACCCCGGTCCTGGCCAAGACCTTCCCCGTCGCCCAGCAGGATTTCAAGGACCTCCGCCAGGTCATGTTCATCAGTCTCGCCCAGGAAGCGACCACCTGCTACCTGGACTCCCTCCACATCCGCAACGAATGAGGTGGTATGGAAAAGCCAGCCAGCCACGCCATATTCCGGCCATTCCATCGATTCATACGACAAGCAAGGTGATGGATTCCGCCTATGCGCTTTCTTGAACGGCACGACAAGACCGCTCTCATCTGGCAGGACCGGGCCTATTCCTACGACCAGCTTCTCGGCCAGGTTGGCGCCTTCGCCCGGCAGTTGCCCGCGAAACCCGGCGACCGGGTGGTGATCTTCGCGGAAAACCGTTGCGAATGGGCCTTCGCCTTCTATGCCGCATGGCGGCTGGGGGCGATCGCGGTGCCGGTGGACGCCCTTTCGAGCGCCGACGAGGTGGCGCACATTCTGCGCGACGCCGAGCCGAGCGTGGCCTGTTTCAGCGAGACCACCCGCGCCGTCTTCGCCGAGGCTCTGGCGCTGGTCGAGAAGAAGCCCGCCGCCTTCACCCTCGATGAACTCGCGGCGGCCCCGCCGGTCGAGCCCGAGGCCCTGCCCGAGGCCGACCCCGAGGCCACGGCGGTCATCATCTACACCTCCGGCACCACCGGCACCCCGAAGGGCGTCATGCTCTCCTTCGGCAACCTCGAATCGAACCTCCGTTCGGTTTCCGAGGACGTGCCCATCTACCAGTCCACCGACCGGGTGCTGGTGCTGCTGCCCCTGCACCACATCCTGCCCCTGCAGGGCACCCTGCTCATGCCCCTGTCGCTCGGCGGAACCTCGGTCTTCAGCCCCTCGGTCGCCTCGGAGGACATCATCGCCACCCTGCAGAAGCATGCGGTGACCCTCATCATCGGCGTGCCCCGGCTCTACACCCTGATCCGGAATGGCATCAAGGGGAAGATCAACCAGAGCAAGGTGGCCAAGCTGCTCTTCGCCCTGGCCGAAAAGGTGGATTCCCTCGCCTTCTCCCGGCTCCTCTTCGGTTCCGTCCAGCGCAAATTCGGCGGGCATGTGCGCTATATGCCCTGCGGCGGCGCGGCCCTGGACGAGGACGTGATCCGCGACTTCCGTACCCTCGGCTTCGAGATTCTCTGCGGCTACGGCATGAGCGAAACCGCCCCCATGATCTCCTTCACCCGCCCCGGCGCCCACCGCCCCGGCGCGGCCGGCCAGATCATGCCCGCCAACGAGGTCCGCATCCTCGACGGCGAAATCACCGTCCGCGGCGCCAACGTCATGCAGGGCTACTTCCGCCGCCCCGACGAGACGGCGGAGGCCGTCCGCGACGGCTGGCTGCACACCGGCGACCTCGGGCATGTGGACGAGGACGGCTTCATCTTCATCACCGGCCGCAAAAAGGAGCTGATCGTTCTGCCCAGCGGCAAGAACGTCAACCCCGCCGAAATCGAGGCCAAGCTGGTCGCCATGTCCCCCGCCGTGGCCGAGGCCGGCGTCATCATGTGCCAGGACGCCCTGCAACTGCTCGTCCTGCCCGATTTCGCCTTCCTCAAACAGGAGGGCGTGCTCAACATCGAGGAATACCTGCGCTGGCACGTGGTGGACAAGTACAACCGCAAGGCCTCCCCCTACAAGCGCCTGCGCAAGCTCTCCGTGGTCCGCGAGCCCCTCCCCAAAACCCGCCTCGGCAAACTCAAGCGCCACGAACTCGACCGCCTGGTCGCGGACCAGAGCCGCGAGCGCGCCCCGGTCGCCGAGCCGGACAGCGACGCCTACCGCGCCATCCGCGACTATCTCGCCGCCCAGGCCAAGCAGCCCGTCCACCCCGACGACCATCTCGAAATCGACCTGGCCCTCGACTCCCTCGACAAGGTCGCCCTGCAGACCTTCCTCGAATCCGCCTTCGGCGTGGCCTTCACCGAGCAGGACCTGATCGACTGCCCCACCCCGGCCAAGCTGGCCGAGCGGGTGGACGCCCAGGGCGCCTCGCTCACCTCGACCGTCGTCAAATGGGGCGAAATCCTGCGCGAGAAGGTGAATGTGACCCTGCCCCGCAGCGGCCTCGCCCACGTCTGGATCAACCGCATCGGACGGCTCTTCCTGCGCTGCTGCTTCCGCCTGCGCGGCCAGGGCGTCGAGAATCTCCCCGCAGGCCCCTGCATCCTCGCCCCCAACCACCAGAGCTACCTCGACGGCCTCCTCGTCACCAGCTTCCTCGGCAAGGACACCCTCAAGAAGACCTACTTCTACGCCAAGTCCGAGCACATCCGGCGCGGCTGGCTCAAATTCCTCGCCCGCACCAACAACGTCATCGTCACCGACATCAACCGGAACCTCAAGGAATCCCTCCAGAAACTCGCCGCCGTCCTCAAG
>LVAZ01000498.1 GCA_001603055.1 Victivallales bacterium Lenti_02 | reverse complement strand
ATGGAAGACGACAGGATGGAAGGGGTTGTTCATGGGGGTTCGGGGGGTTGGGGTGGAAAGGGGGGATTAGCGGGGCGCGTCGCCCCAGTCGGGGCAGGCAAGAGTCTCGCCGTCGCGCAGGGCGGACTTGTGGGCCATCACGCCCATGACCATGTAGCGGGCGGCCTCCCAGGCGTTGATGGCGGGGGCGCGGCCGCTGGCGACCGCGTCGCAGAACTCGTGGACCAGATAGGGATGGGAACCACCGTGCCCGCTTGGCTGGAAGTCGCGGGTCTGGAGTTCCGCCTCGCTCAGATTGCGGTGCATGGCGCGCTTGAAGGCGGCCTCGACCTCGGGCGGGAAACGCTCGAACATCTCGGCCTGGTCCACGTTCCGGCGGCTCGGTTTGGGCAGGTTCTGGTAGTCGACGTGCGCGAAGTCGGGGCGGGTGGCCTCGAACCAGCGGTTCTCGGAGAAGCTGCCGAGAGTGCCCATGACGCGGAAGGTCTCGCTGTCGTTGCCGAGAATCCCCGCCGCCTCGCGGGTTTCGGCGATCCGCACCGTCGCCCCGTTGCTCATCCGGAACAGGGCGAACTCGTTGCTGAAGGCGGAATCGGCGAAGTAGGGGTCGCCGCTGCGGTTGCGCCAGCCGTAGGCGGTCACTTCGAGCGCATGGGCCTGCATCACGCAGACGGGGCCGCTGGTCGAGTGGGTGGGATAGTGCATCGGGCCGCTGCGGATGCCCTTGTCGTAGTACTTCGCGGCGGCGGTCCGCCGCCATTCCTGGCCGGCGATGCCCTGGCTGCGCTGGTGGCTCACCTGGCGCAGATTGCAGCCGCTGTCCACGTCGTGCAGATACTCGCCCTCGGCGTAGACGAAATCACCGAACTTGCCCTGGGCTGCCATCCGCCGGCAGAACTGGGCCTCGGGCCGGTAGTAGGTGGTCTCGCCCAGCATGTAGTGCCGGCCGGTGCGGCGGCTGGTGTCGATGATCTTCTCGCACCAGTCGAGAATCTCGTCCCCGTCCGGCACGGAGGAGATCGGCACCGCGCTGTAGACATGCTTGCCCGACTCCATCGCCTGGATGCACTGCGGCGCGTGCAGCCACGGCTGGGTGATCACCACCAGCGCGTCAAGGTCCGCCCGGCAGATGTCGTCGAGCGACAGATAGATGTCCTTCGGCGACAGCTTGTCCGCGTAGAACGGGTCTTCCGAGAACCGCCGGATGCGGTCCGCCTCCAGGTCGCACAGGGCGATGCGGTCCACCGCCGGGTGCGCCTTGAACAGGGGGGCGAACGCCGCGCCGAACTGGCCGAGACCCACGAGACCGATGCGAATGCCCATTGCCACGACCTCCGATTGCGCCGCCGGAATTGGCTCCGCCCCCTATGTAGCTCCCGAAAACCGGAAAACAAGACTAGCCGCGCGCCAAAATCAGCCGGGCGGCGGCGAGGAGGTCGGGGACGACGAGGGTCCCTGGCGCGAGTTCGTGGTGGTGTTTGGCCCCGTGCCCGGTGAGGACGAAAATGCCGGTGCCGCCGACGGCTTCGCCGAAGGCCACGTCGTGGTCGTGGTCGCCGACGGTGTAGGAGCGGGCGAGGTCGATGCCGTAGTCGGCGGCGGCCTGGTGCAGGAAGAGGGGCTTGGGCTTGTGGCAGGCGCAGTTCTCGCTCCGGTCGTGGGGACAGACGTAGATGTGGCGGATGACGACGCCCGCCGCCGCGAGCTGGCCGACGATGTGCTCGTTCACCCGCTCGACCTCGGCCATGGTCAGGAAGCCCCGCGCCACGCCCACCTGGTTGGTGACCATGAACAGCTCGAAGCGGTCGCGCAGCAGGCGCAGCCCCTCGACCACGCCGGGCAGCAGCACCGCCCGCGCCGGATCGGCCACATATCCCAGGTCGTCGATCAGCGTCCCGTCCCGGTCGAGAAACACTGCCGGACGGCCGGATGGGGAGGATTCCGTCATGCAAACCCTTTCGTTGTGTGGTCGCCTGTCGGGACCGGGGGCGATCACTCTGTCAACCTGATAGGCTCGATAGCCTCGGGACTGTCGGAACGGGAACGGGGGTGCTGGTTTCCGGGTTTACCTCGCCGCCTCGCCTTCCTGCTCGACGATGTAGAGCCGGAGGGTGCTGGGGGGCGGGGGCTCGCCGGGGCGGGGACGGTCGCGGTTCGAGGGCAGGGTTTCCC
>LVAZ01000497.1 GCA_001603055.1 Victivallales bacterium Lenti_02 | reverse complement strand
GCCAGCCGCCGGTGCCCAGCGAGGAGACGACGGTCGCCACGACCCCGTTGCGGCGGTTTTCGGCCAGGAGCAGGGGCCAGGAGGCGGTAGGGGGAACATGAGTGTGGAAGTCGATAATCATCGTTTCGCTCTGGTATCGCGCGCAGCCCCGGTGGCGGGGAAACCGTAGTGGCGCGGCGGCGGGTCTGCAAATGGCCTTCGCCTGCCCGGGAAAATCATTGCACCTTCGCCTTAGCCCGGATATGGTGTGGTATCTTGCCGTTCCTTCCGGTTCATGTCCTCACCCCGCCATTGCAGGAGCCAGCCGATGAAACGTATCGCTTTGCTGTTGGTTCTCGCGGTTCTCTCCCTCCGTGCCGACGCGCCTCCCGCCAAACCCTTCCCGGCCTGCTTTCCCGCCGCGACGTTCCTGCTGGTGCGGTTCGATGCCGTCCAATTGCTCGACCAGGGGCTGGTGCAGGAGGCTCTCACCGCCAAGGTGGGGGACATCAACACCTTCATCGGGAACATCCGCACGGCCACCGGGGTGGACTTGGGCAGTATCACGGAGGTCTGGATCGCCGTGCTCAAGAAGGACCATGCGGTGATTGTCCTCAAGGGGGCCTTCGATCTGCCGGTCATCCAGGGGGCGGTGATGAACATCGACGCGGTCCAGAAGGTCCAGCGGCCCGGAGTCCCCCTGGCCCTGCTGCTGCCCGACAACAAAAAGCCCGGCGCCTCCAATCTGGCGGCGATTCTGGACAACGAGAAGATGGTGTTCGGCCCGCCCGAGCTGGTCGACGATTTTCTGGCGGCGTATCTGGGCGAGGGCGAGGGCTTGCCGCCCGCCTTCGCCGGGCGGGCCAACGGGATGCTCGGGGGCAAGGCCATGCTCGATGCCCTGCTGCTCAGGATGCCGCCCGAGGAACTCCGCAAGAACCCCTGGATGACGTTGTTCACCCATGCCCAGGGCGCGGTTTCGCTCGCGGGGCAGGACGTGCAGTTCGAGGTGGCGCTGGGCCTGCGCAAACCGGAAATGCGCGAGCCGGCCATGAAGGCGATCGAGGGGATGCGCGACATCTACCTTCTGCTCGACGAGAATATGCGCCGCCTCGATCCCCTGCCGAGCATGCTGCTCGAGGGGGTGGCGGTGAAGCCGGACGCCGAGTTGCTGGTGCTCCGGGCGGCCCTGCCGAGGGAAGTGGTCGAGCGGCTGCTGCGCCAGAAGATGGGCATGCCGTAGGCCGGGGGCGCCGAGGCAAGGCCGGAAAGGCGGGGCGTCCCGCTGGAAGGCGCGTTCCGCGCCCGGGGACGGGCGCCTCTCCAAACCGCTTTGCATACCAGACGCTTGGAGGTCCTCCGCCGCACGGCGCGCCGGGACGCCTGGTTGCTGACCCGGCCGCAGGGTGCCGAGAAGCAAGGGCCTAGCGGCTGCCCTTCATCATCAGGGGAATGGTCTTGATGATGATTTCGAGGTCGAGGGCCACGGAGAAGTGGCGGAGGTAGTAAAGGTCGAATTCGAGTTTGCGCTGGGCGTCGTCGCGGTTGGCTCCGTAGCGGTAGCGGATTTGGGCCCAGCCGGTGAGCCCGGGCGGCATCATGTGCCGCAGGTCGTACATGGGGATTTCCTTGGCGAGGGTCTCGACGAATTCGGGACGCTCGGGTCGGGGGCCGACCAGAGTCATGGAGCCGTCCAGGATGTTGAGGAGCTGGGGCAGTTCGTCCAGCCGGGTCACGCGCAGGAAGTTCCCGAGCCGGGTGGCGCGGGGATCGCGGGCGACGGCGAACTGGGCGCCGTTCTTTTCGGCGTCGATCCGCATCGAGCGGAACTTGAGAATCTCGAAGGTCTGGCCCAGGTAGCCTACCCGTTTCTGGCGGAAGAAGACCGGGCCGGGACTGCTGATTTTGATGGCCAGGGCGATCAGAGGCCAGAAGGGCAGGGTGAGGGCCAGACCCACCAGGCTGAGGCTGATGTCCAAGGCCCGCTTGATGCAGAACACCGAGGTGTTGGGCAGGGAGGTGGGGCCGCTGGCGAACCAGTTGGCCGAACAGCCTTCCACCGAGACTTTGCGGTGGAAGCGTTCGAGGAACGAGGCGAGGGTCAGCACCTCGATGCCCAGCGCGGGGAGGTGCATCAGGGCCAGGCCCTCCTCGTGGGTGAGGTGGTCGCCCTGGCAGATAATCAGGGTGTCCAGATCGAAACGCTGGGTCATTTCGGAGGTGATGTCGTCGAGGTCGCCGAGCAGCGGCAGATCGCTCATCGGGCTCAGCCCCTCGCGGGTTTGGCGCGGGCGGAACCAGCCGATGAAGTCCAGAAAGTCGCAGCGGCCGAAGATGTCCTTTTCATGGCAGGCGGGAATGCCGCCGTAGAGAGCGACGCGGATGGGGCTGAGCGGCAGCAGCAGCCGGACGATCAGGCGCGGGCCGACGAGCCCGGCCAGGCTGAGGGACATGGTGCCCAGGGCGATGTAGCGCCCGTAGAAGCGGAAGATGAGCAGGCCAGTGACGGCCGCGAAAACGAGGTAGCCAATGCCCACGCCCAGCGCCGCCGTGGTCATCAGTTCGTAGTTCGAGGCGGTATGCTCGGGCCGGGGCAGGCCGACGAGGCGGGAGCTGATGGACAGAATGAAACCGTAGAAGGCGCCGACAATGACCATGTAGTAGGAGGACGGCATCTCAGTCCGCACAGTGTGGGGGCTGAGCAGGTAGCCGATCCAGAAGGCGGCGACGCCGACGAGGAAGTCGAGGAGAATCCAGCGCGCCCCATGCCGGGAATGGAGAGCCGCGCGGTCCACGCGCCCGTCCGGGCGAACAAAGGGGATCAGGGCCAAGGTGGTCATGGGGAAGTTCCGAGTCGGGGAGGACGACAGAACCCCTCCCTTGCTTCACGGCGCGTTTCCTGGCGTGGGGAGCACAGGAAAGGCACTTTATCTCTCAGACACTGAAAATAACTGAGTTCCAGCTATTTTCAAATAGGCAAACATCGGTTTCCCGGACTGGCTTTCCGGGAGATGCGCATGCTCTTCCGGGGGATGCGGTTGCGGGGTTCAGCCGACGAACTGGCGGGCGTTCTGGAAGAGCCGGAGCCAGGGGCCTTCCTCCCAGGTCCAGTCGGCGGGCCGATAGGAGAGGGTGAGGTTGCGGAAGGCGCGTTCGGGGTGGGGCATCATGACCGT
>LVAZ01000496.1 GCA_001603055.1 Victivallales bacterium Lenti_02 | reverse complement strand
CTCCTTGTCATGTCTGGAGGCAGCACCTTATCCGCTGGACATCGCTTGTCCAGTTCCAGGAGAGGCAGGACAACATCCCGCGAGACGTGAATCGTCTCCACCTCATAGTTTGCCTGGCCGAGCCTCTCGGCCAGCAAATTCTCAACCCTGGCCAAGTCCGTGCCTAGCGCCCCGACGAGAGCTATGACCAGTTCGGAATCACTGGCTTCCACGCTCAAATCCGCCAATCGACTCATGGTCGGCAGGTTCCTCTCATCTCGGCTGAACACAGCATTCCGCATCTTCCAGCAAGATAATACTTAGGAGTATAACACCAAAAGTGGAGAAGAGACAAGCCTCTTTTGGGGAGCAAGGCGGAATTTGTTCCTCCCCTGCGACACAGGGCGGGAACAATCAGAGGTTGCGGGCATGGGGCGTCCCTACTTGGCCAGGAAGCGCTTGGTGTCGCGGAAGTGTTCGGCGCCCTGCTTTCGGGAGATCAGCGTCAGCGTCACCTCGCCGGGCTTGGGCGGGCTGAAGGAGACGGTGGTTTCCGCGTACTCGCCGAGGCCGATTTGCAGGGGGATATCCGCGCCCGCGAAGCGCTCGCCGCCAACCTCGGCGGTCCACTGCACGGTCACGGCCTCGTCCGCGAAGGTGTCGTTGTAGACGATGAGGGTGCGTTCGGCCGCCTGCCCGACGGGCAGCTCGGGAGGGGCGGGGAAGGGGCCCAGCGCGTCGTAGGCCTTGTCGAACACGGCCACGGCGGCGAAGGATTTCACGATCACGTCCCAGGCTTCCCGGAATTCCTCGCGGGGACCGTCGGGGCCGAGGCCGCCCGTGTAGTTCGGATTGTAGGGCCGGATGTCGAACCAGTTGGCATAGCGGTAGCCGCGGGTCTGCAAGCCCATGGTCGCATAGACTTCGGCGCGTTTCTCCCGCATGGCGTCGTTGGCCGGGAAGAGAAACTCGCCGATGCCGAGCGGCTGCGGTTGCCGGTATTCGGCGGCCCAGTAGATGTCGTGGCGCAGATCGCGGCCGTAGCCTGATGCCTTGCCGCCGCCGTCCTCGAGATCGGCGATGGTCCGCACGTAGTGCTTCACGCTGGCCGGGGCGGTGCCGTAGTTGTCGCCGTCGCCGTCGAAAATCACCGGCCGGGTGCCGTCCTCGGCATCGATCACGCGGGCGAACTCGGCCAGTTGAGCGCTGGAGAGCTGGTTGCAGTTCAATCCCTCGTTCTCGGCGGACCAGAGGACGATGGCGGGGTGGTTGCGGTCGCGCCGCACCCAGCGCCGCAGATGGTCGCGGCACTCGTCCAGCCAGCGGGGATGCTCGGGCATGACCATGCCCCAGCTCGCGTAGATGGCGCTTTCGTCGATCACCAGCATCCCCAGCTCGTCGCAGACCTCGTACACATGGGGCGGGGCGGGGACGGCGTGGAAGCGCAGCACGTTGAAATTGGCGGCCAGCGCCCGCCGGACCATTGCCTCGGTCGTTGCCCGCGTCTCCAGCGGCCCGTTGGGGCTGTTGTAGCTCGGGCTTTCGCCGCGCAGGTTGCAGCGGATGCCGTTCAGATAGAAATGAATGCCCGCGAACCAGACTTCGCGGAAGCCGAACCGGGTGTCCCGGCGGTGCAGGCGCTTCCCCGCCTCGTCGGCGAGCAGGCTGCGCATTTCGTAGAGATGCGGCTGGTCGGGCTGCCAGAGCACGGGGTCCGCCCAGGCGGCTTCGAGCGGAACAGTCGTGGTCATCTGGCCGGGCAGTTCGACGCTGACGGCGGGCAGGGTCAGCGCGACCTCGCCGCCGGCCGCCGGCCGCACGCTGCCGCCGAGGGTGACCCGCACGGGCAGACGGCCCGGATTGTACAGCTCATGAATCACCGTGATTCGTTTTTCGCGGACGGAGGTCTGCACCCGCACATCGGCGATGTGGACCGGCGGGCGGGCGCGGAGCGTCACGCTCTGAAACAGGCCCTTGCGGTTGTTGCCGCCGATGCCGTGGGGAACCCAGTGCCGCCGGTCGCGCCAGTCGGCGTTCGGCCGGGGCACGCTGAAATGGGTGTCGTCCTTCACCAGCACCTCCAGCCGGTTCCCCGCGGACGGGACGGAGACCAGCCCGGTGAGGTCGAATTCGGCCGGCACCGGGCCGACCAGTTGCTGGCCGGCGGAACGGCCGTTGATCCGGACCTCGCAGAACTCGCCCACCGCGTCGAAGCGCAGCAGAATCCGCCGATTGCGGAAGGAGGCGGGAAGGTCGAATTCGCGGGAATAGGTGGCCGCATGGACATTCCGGCAGTCCTTGGCCAGTTCCCAGCGGCTGGGTACAGCGATCTCGAAGGGGGCCATATCCCCTTCCGGAGCGAAATGCCACCTGCCGTCGAGGGAGACCACCGTCTCCTCCGGCACCGGATCGCCGGGCAGCAGCGCCCCCAGCATCATCTCCAGTCGGCTGGCGTCCCCGCCTGCCGCGATGCCCGTCGCCGCCAGCGCGCGCCAGCCGGCCTTCAGGGAACGGCAGGAGAACCCGGCGACCGGACTGTCAGGAAAGGGGTTTCGCCAGGAGGTGACCCAGGCCGGACTGCCGTCCGCCAAGGGGGCCAGCAGACCGTCGGCCAGATCGCGGGGATCGTCAGTTGGCGAAGTCGCCGCCTCTTCCCAGCGCAGGGGATATGTCGCCGGCTCGCGGTCCTGGTAGCGCACTTCGAGTTCCCCCACCGCTTCCCCCCGCGCCGCCGGGCCGTCCGCCGCCGTGTGCCAGAGCGCGATGGCCGCCAGTTTCGTATTGATTCCCTCGACCGCCGGTCCGAGCTGGAAGGGGACGCCCCGGACATTTGCGGCCTCGCCCGCCGTCAGCGGCAGATACCCGCCGTCCGCAGCCTTGGCCGAAAGCCGCAGCTCGATCCAGCCCTGGCGGGAACCGTTCAGCGAGAAATTCCGGTTGTATTCCAGCCGGTAGCACTTCGCCCAGGCATGGGCGCGCGCGTCCTGGAGCTTCCATTCGCCGTCCGCCGCCGCCACCTCGATGTTGAGGTCCAGGGACGGCAGCAGCAGCCTGGCCCGCCGCAGGCCGGGGAGATTCGCCCCCGCCAAGGGCCGGAGCGGCACCGGCTGCGCCGTCTCACCCACCACCATCGCCCCGTCGTAGAGTTCCGGTTTCAGGGCCAGCACCCATTGCAGATGGGCGGCCCCGTCGATGGCGGCGAAATCGAACTCGTAGCGCACGGTGAGCGAAGTCTCCGCCACCGTCACTTTCTGCACCACCGCGCCATGTGTTCCCCGGCTCTCCCGGACCACCTCGCCGGTTTCGAGCGCCTGCCCGAGGTCTTCCGGAAACCGGTACAGCCCGTTCCAGCCGCCGTCCGCCACCCAGGGGCTGGCCAGTTCGAGCCATTCCCGGCCAGCGACCGTCAGGCGCGGGGCGCCCGCCGCCGCCGGTTCGAGCCGCAAACCGCCGATGGCCGGCAAGACGAAAACCATTCCCACGCACCACGTCCGGATCATGGCATATCTCCCTGGAATCTGGAACCATTCGCCACTGGGCGGCACTGCCGAAACCAATACCGTGCCGTCCGGGACCGGCATTTCAAGAATTCTCCCGAAGGTGCCCGCCCCGGTGGAAGGGGAAACCATTGCCCTGCCAGGAAAGGCCTCTACATTTCCCCGCAGCATCCCGGACCAACCGGCCGAATCCCAACTGCGCCCCCGGTTCGCCTCCCAGCCAAGAGACAGACGAAGCCATGCAAGCGTCCTGGAACACGATCATTGTCGGAGCCTCCTTCTACGGGTGCGGAAGGGCGGCGGCGGAAGCCGATTCCCTGGTCCTTGACCCCTGCTGCCAAGTGGGCTCCGACTTCGTCTTCTCGTTCGATTCCGGCACCGACTGGGAGACGCCGCCCGCCCATCCGTGGGCAACCGAGTTCCTGCATGGACTGCGGGCGCACGAGGTGTTGAAGGGGGAACGTTTGCAGGTGGGTAGACTGGCCCCGGCCTTTGCCAAGTGGTGTCTTGAGCACCATCTCCGCGGGCTGCTTCTGAGCCGGATTCTGGAGCGCGACGGGCAACGGCTTACCGCCCTGACGCCGAACGGCGTTCAAACGTTCACAGCCGAGACCATCATCGACGCCCACCCCGTGCCCACCGGGCCGAAACGGCTCACCGCCCTTGCCAGCCAGCCACCGGGAACAGCCCGGACCGGTGCCTGCGGCCCTTTCACGATCTCTCCCGGCCCTTCCCCCGACGAGTCCTTTGTCCGGCTGGACCTTCCTGCGGACACCACCTGGCCCGAGGCCCGCTCCGCCATGCACCAAGCATGGCTTGGACGGCCGCCGGAGTTGGGCGAATGGCGCCTTGCCTTGATCGCGAGCCGTTTCGCCCAGACTCGTTTCCCCAATCCCGTCCTGGCCCTCGATGCCGGCCTGCGGAGGGTCATGCTATGAGCTACGACATCATCGTGGCCGGGTTCGGAACCGCCGGCGCCATTGCGGCGATTGCCGCCGCCCGCAAGGGCGTCAAGGTGCTGGTGCTTGAGAAGGGCACCTATCCCGGCGGTCTCCAGACCGGCGGATTCATCACCGGCTACTATGTTCAGGAACCAACCGGACTAGCGGCCGAACTCGAACGCAAGGGGCAGCAGCAAGCGGCCTCGGCCAACGCCTACGACGGGGGAGTCGAGCCCAAGAAGTTGGTGCTGGAAAAGGAGGCACTGGCAGCCGGGGCCGATCTCCGCTACGGAGTCAACATCCGTGCCGTCCACCTGGCCGACCGCCGGATTCGCGGACTGGTCTGGGACGAGGCGGGAACCACCTTCGAGGCTACGGCGACAGTCGTCGTCGATGCCACCGCCGAAGCGGAAATCGCCCTTCTCGCAGGGTGCGCCGACGAGCGCGGACGGTCGGGGGACGGACTCTGCCAGCATGCGGCCACGATCTTCCGCAGCCGCCGCCAGGACGGAAGCTACGCCTACCAGGCGCCACCCCTCCGGGTCTGCCAGCACGACGCGGAGGCCTTCTCGGCCGCCCTGCTTCAGGCTGCCGCCAACCTGCTTGGCGCCAGGAATCTGACGATGGCAAGCGACCTGCCGGGGATGCGCGAGGGTCGCCATGTTGCCACCCGGCGGCGGCTGACTCTCGCGGATTGCCTTCTCGACCCCGCGCCGGTTCCCGACCCGATCGCCTTCATCCACTCCCATGTGGACACCAATATCAGCGATTACGCGCTGGAGAGCGAGACCTTCCAGGACTGGATGGTGGTGAGTGCCATGTGGGGAACCCGGCTCTGGTTCGCCGTGCCCCAGGAAACCTTGGTCGTGCGGGACGTGGACGGTCTGCTATTGGCCGGCCGACACTTCGGGGTGGACCACGATACCGGACATGCTCTGCGGATGAACGCGGGCATGGGCAGTCTCGGCGAAGCCGCCGGACTCCTCGCGGCCGCCGCCGTCCGGCTCGGCATGCTACCTTCGGAAGTGCCCTATTCCGCAATTGCGGCGGATTTGGACCTTTCTTCCGCCCCGTTTGCCCAAAACGACGCCATCTGGGGGTTGGACGACAGCGCCGTCCGGGAGGGACTCGCTTCGGAAATGCCGGGACGGGCCATCTGGACTGCCTACCGGAACCGCCGCACGGAACTGCTCCTGCCCTGCCTGGACGAAGCAATCCCCGGCTCGCGGCTGGCGGCCCAGGCCGCCTTCGCGCTGGCTCTCCTCGGCAACCGGGCCGCACTGCCAGTCCTCCGGCAACTGGCGGAACAGCAGAGCGACCAAACCCTCCATTCCAACATGCCTGACACCGACGGCAGGACCCCCCTCTTCACGGTTCGCTTCGACACCGTGTCCGTCTACCTGCTGGGCCGCATGCGGGATGAGGAGTCCATCGCCCTTCTGGCCCGATGCCTGGCCGGACCCGGCACCGAGGACACCTTCCCGCGCCAATCCTGCGCGCTGGTCGCTCTCCTCAAGATCGGCGATGCGCACCCCCGGCATCGGTCCGAGATCGCCGACATCCTTCAGCCCCTCGCCGACGATCCGGACTGGAGTCTCTCGGCCCGCTTCATCAAGTTCCTCCGCCAGCCCGTGGTCCGCCTGGACGCCGCCTTCCGGGAACTTGTCTCCACCACCCTCGGCCGCTGGCGCCAGCCCGGCAGTTAGGCGGCGAACCAGGCGAGCAGGGCGACGAGGAGGGGGGCGAGGGCGAGACCGGGCAGGAGGTTGGCCACGCGAATGCGCTTGACCTCGAGCAGCAGCAGGCCCAGCCCCAGGAGCATGACCCCGCCGGTGGCGGTCATCTCGGCAATCATGGCCTCGGTCAGAAAACGCTGGACCGTGCCCGCCGCGAGGGTGATGCCGCCCTGGACCACCAGCACGGTGAGGGCGGCGCAGGTGACGCCCATGCCGAGCGACGCGGCGAAGGCCAGGCTGGAACAGGCATCGAGGGCGCTCTTGATGAAGAGAGTGCTCGAATCGCCCGACAGACCGTCCTGGATCGAGCCCAGAATGGTCATCGGCCCCACGCAGAAGACCAGGCTGGCGGTGACGAACCCCTGGGTGAACTGGCCCCGGCTGAGGAAGCGGCTCCGCGCCGCCCTGGCCCGCAGGTATTCGCCCAGCGCTTCGAGACGGTCCTCGAGCCGCGCCCACTCGCCGAGCGCGCCGCCCAGAATCAGGCTCCCCAGCACGATCAGCACGTTCCGGGTGGCGAGGGCCATCTGGATGCCCACCACCAGGGTGATCAGACCGAGGGCGTGCATGACGGTCCCGCGCAGCCGTTCGGGCAGGCGGTCGCCGAGCAGGGTGCCCAGCGTCCCGCCCACCAGAACCGTCCCCGTGTTGACCAGCGTGCCCAGCATCGGCGGTCTCCTTGTTTCCGTGGAAAAACCGCAACCTAGCGCCGGACCGGGCCACTGCCAACGCCAGACGAGATGGGCATGGGGCGCTATAGTTCCGGATTCGTGTCCCGAACGGAAAAATCGAGGAGTCGCATCATGGGTTCCTGTCCGCCGATTGTCGAGGCCCATCGCGGGGCCAGCGCCGCGTTTCCCGAGAACACGCTCTGCGCCTTCCGGGCGGCGCTCGCCGCCGGAGCCAAGTGGGCCGAGCTGGACATCCACGAGTGCGCCGACGGGGAGCTGGTGGTCATGCACGACCAGAAGGTGGACCGGACCACCAACGGGAAGGGCGCGATCGCCGACCTGAGCCTGGCCGAACTGCGCGCTCTCGACGCGGGTTCCTGGCGCGGCGCGGAGTTCGCGGGCGAGCCGGTGCCCACCCTCGAGGAGGTGCTGGCCCTGTTCCGGCCCGCCGGCGCCTGCCTGAACGTGGAGGTGAAGCGCTTCGCCCGGCCCGCCGCCGCCGCGCGGCTGGCCGAGCTGCTGCGCGCCTACGCGCCGGCCGCCGGTTCGGCCCATGTGGTCTCCTCCTTCGAACTCGATGCCCTGCTCCAGGTCCGCGCCCAGGACGCCGCCATTCCGCTCGCCTTCCTGAGCTCGACATGCGGCGGGGTCGCCACCGCCCTCGAGCATGGCTTCCCCTGGGTCCACCTGCACACCGGCGCGGTGAATCCGGACACCATGGCCGCCGCCCACGCGGCGGGCGTGCGGGTGATGACCTGGACCATGGACCGGCCCGAGCGCTTCGCCCACTACGCCCGGCTGGGCGTGGACAAGGTCTGCACCAACCGGCCCGCCGAAATGCTCGCCGCCCGCGCCGCCCTGCGCGCCTAGCGGGAACCAGCCGCCGGAAAAACCGTCAGACTCAGGAAATGGGCGGTGAACCGCATCGCCCGAAGAGACCAGAACCAGCGGCAGCCGCATGCCGGAGACCCAGACGCAATGAGCGCGGAAACCAACATCATTCTCGCTTCCAAGGATTTGCCCGACCGCATCTACCTCATGGCCACCGGGGCCAAGCCGATCTTCCCGGGCCTCATGTTCCCCGTCCTGCTTTCGCCCGGCGACGAGGCGGACCTGCTGCGCAAGGTGGCCAAGGAGCCGGGCGAGCGCATCCTCGGCTTCGTCCTGCCCCGCGACGAGACCCCTCTGGAATCGGGCGACCGGGTGATGCGCCGCTACTACCGCATGGGCACGGCGGCCCGCATCGTCCGCTTCGAGGAAGGGCCGGACGGCAGCATCCAGGCCCTCTGCCAGGGTATGAAGCGCTTCGAGATTCTCGCCGCCAGCGAGCGCAGCGGCCACCCCCTCGCCCAGGTGGTCTACCTCGAGGACCTGCGGGACGATGCCGAGGACCTCAAACCCATCTGCCTCGCCATCATGGGCTCGATGCGCGACCTCATCCAGCACAACCCCCTGTTCTCCGAGGAAATCAAGATGTTCATCGCCAGGGCCGACTGGGGCGACCCCGGACGGCTGGCCGACTTCTCGGTGACCATGACCTCCTCGACCCGCGAGGAACTCCAGGAAATCCTCGAGTGCCTGCCCGTGCGCGAGCGCCTCGAAAAAGCCCTGTTCCTGCTGCGCAAGGAGCTGGACCTGAACGCCCTCAAGGAGCGCATCACCCACCAGATCGAGGAGCGCATCAGCAAGCAGCAGCGCGAATTCTTCCTGCGCGAGCAGCTCAAGGCCATCAAGGAGGAGCTGGGCCTCGAAAAGGACGAGAAGACCGAGCAGATCGACACCTACCGCGCCCGCCTCGAGGAACTGGGCGACGCCCTGCCCGAGGAGGCCCGCAACCGCATCGCCGAGGAGATCGACAAGCTCAACGTCCTCTCCCCCCAGTCCCCCGAGTTCGCCGTCTCGCGCACCTACCTCGACTGGCTCACCGGCCTGCCCTGGAACGAGTTCTCGGTGGACCGGCTGGACGTGGCCCGCGCCCGCCGCATCCTCGACCGCGACCACTACGGGCTCGACGACGTGAAGAAGCGCATCCT
>LVAZ01000495.1 GCA_001603055.1 Victivallales bacterium Lenti_02 | reverse complement strand
GCCATTCTCGCCTGTCCGGCCTGTGCCGAGCGCCCGCCCGTGCGGCTGAACGAAGCCGGGACCGAGCTGGTGTGCGAGGTCTGCGGCCGGCGGTATCCGGTACGGGACGGCATCCCGGTGATGCTGGTCGACGAGGCCCTGCCCCCGGTTGGCGAGGAGGTCGCCAAGGCCTAGCGTTCCTTTCGCTCCGTTTTCCAGATCAGCCGCCTTCGTCATGGCTTCCGGTTCCCGCCGGAGTGTCGCCGAGGGCATTCCGAGACATTATCGAACCACTCATGTTTGGATTCCAGCTCAATCAGCAGATGGTGCAGGGGCTCCGCCAGGAGCAGATCATGGCGCCGCACCAGATTCAGGCGCTGGAAATCCTGCTTGCCACCATCCCCGAACTCGAACAGCGCATCCATGCCGAGCTGGCCGAGAACCCCACCCTCGAACTGCTCGAGAGCGCGGGCCAGAGCCTGTCCGGCAATCCGGTCGAGGGCGAGGCGGGCGAAAACGCCCACGAACTCGCCGCCCGGGCCGCCGAGCGGGACGAGACCCTGGCGACCCTCGTCACCCTCCAGACCGACTGGCGGGACCATGCCTCGCTCCGCGCCGAGACCGACACCTTCAGTTCCGACGATCTCGAACGGCGCCAGCATTTCTTCGACTCCCTCACCAGCGAGCCCACTCTCCAGGACGAACTGCTGGACCAGTTGCGCGAGGTGGACGGCCTGAGCGAGAAGATGCGCGAGGTCTGTGTCCAGGTGATCGGCAGCATCGACGAGCGCGGCTATCTGCGCAGCCATCCGGCCGATCTGGCCATCACCGCCAGCGCCTCGCCCGAGGAGATTCAGCGCGGCATCGCCATCGTGCAGGGGTTCGAGCCCGCCGGCATCGGCGCCCGCGACCTGCGCGAGTGCCTCCTGCTCCAGCTCGAACGCCGGGGCGAGCGCGGCAGCGCCCTCTGGCGGCTGGTGGACGAGTTCCTCGAGGACGTGGGCCGCAATCTGATTCCGAAGGTGGCCAAGGAACTCGGGGTGTCGAGCGACACGGTCTACGAGCTGCTGGAACGGGTCCGCCACCTCGATCCCCATCCCGGCAGCCGGCTGGGCGGCGGCGGGGTGGACTACGTCTATCCCGAGGTGTTCGTGGAATGGGACGGCGCGGGCAAGTTCACCGTCCGGGGCAATCGCGAGTTCTCCCCGCGGCTGCGGGTTTCCCCCTACTATCTCGAACTGCTCGAGAATCCGGCGGTTCCGGCGGAGGTCAAGAAGTATATTCGCGAGAAGGTCACCGGCAGCCGCCTGCTGCTGCGGGCCATCGACCAGCGCCAGTCCACCATCGAGCGCATTGCCGAGAGCATCGTCGAGCACCAGCGCGAGTTCTTCCTCAAGGGCAAGGATTTCCTCCGGCCCATGGTCATGGCCGAGGTGGCCGACGACGTGGGCGTCCACGAGACCACCGTCAGCCGCGCCATCGCCGGCAAATACATGCAGACCCCCCAGGGCATGGTGACCTTCCGCCAGTTCTTCTCGACCGGCTACCGGGGGGACGGCGGCGAGGAGGTTTCCGCCGTCGGCATCAAGAGCCGCATCCAGAGCCTGATCGGGGAGGAGAATCCGAAGAAGCCCCTGTCCGACCAGAAGCTGGCCAACATGCTCAAGGAGCAGGGCTTCGACGTCGCCCGCCGGACGGTCGCCAAGTATCGCGAGGAACTGGGCATCGCCCCCTCCCATCTCCGGCGGAGCTACGAGGCACCATGAGCGAAGCCCCGCCCAACACCGCCATCCGGATTCGCGAGGGCGACGGCGCGGCTCCCCGCAACGCGGGGCTGCTGCCCGTGACCGTGGTGCTGGACCGCCTGCGCAGTGCCCACAACGTGGGCAACATCTTCCGTCTGGTCGAGGCCGTGCGCGGGGAGGGCATCGTCGCCTGCGGCTACACCGCCATGCCGCCCCATCCCAAACTGGCCAAGACCGCCCGCGGCTGCGACGAGCTGGTGCCCTGCCGCCATGCCGAGACGGCCGCCGAGGCGGTCCGCGCCCTCCAGGCGGCGGGACGGCGGGTCTATTCCGTGGAAACCGTCGAGGGGGCCGAACCGGTCTGGGATGTCCGTTTCGCCTTTCCCTGCGCCCTGGTTCTGGGCAACGAGGCGCTGGGGGTTTCGCCCGAGGCTCTGGCCCTCTGCGACGGGCATCTCTGCCTGCCCGCCTTGGGGGTCAAAAACTCGATCAACGTCGGCAACTGCGCCGCCGTCGCCCTGTTCGCGGTTCTGCGCCAATGGCTGGAGGCGCAGGGATGAAACGGGTCTGCCACGGTTTGTTGCTGGTTCTCGTCCTGCTGGTCTGCGGCGGCGAACCCCCGCCGGGCCGGATCGAGGTTCTCCTCGGCGACCAGTTTTTCCAGCTCGAGGTCGCGGCCACTCCCCAGACCCGGCAGAAGGGCTTGATGGACCGCGAGATGCTGCCTTTCGGGCAAGGCATGCTCTTCGTCTTTCCCGCCCCCGAGGAACTGGTCTTCTGGATGTGCCGGACGCGAATCGGCCTCGATATTCTGTTCCTCGATGCCGACGGCGTGGTGGTGGATATCCAGACCATGCCGGCCGAGCCGCCCCGCCGGTTCCGCGAGACCGAAGCCGACTACGAAAACCGCCTGCCCCGCTACAAGAGCCGCCAGCCCGCCCAGTTCGCCATCGAACTCAACGCCGACACCGCCGCCGCAGTGGGCGTGAAGGTCGGCGACCGCATCCCCCTCGATCTCCCCGCCCTCCGGTTACTGGTCGCCAAGGAACAGGACGAGATGCCCGCCATGGGCGACTAACCGATTCCGCCAGAGAAGGAAAACCGCCATGTCGTTCGCCCCCGCCCGTTTTCTGCTGTCCGTCCTGCTGGTCCTTGCCCTTTCTCTTGGAGCGGCCGAGCGCAAGGGGGAATGGCAATTCGGGGAAGGCGCGGGCAAGGAGTCGGCGGCGGCGGTGGGCGGCATCGCCGTCCAGGTGGGGACGCCGTGGGCCACCGGCCCCTTCGGCACGGCGCTCTACTTCTCCGAGGCGGCGCACGAGACCGCGAGCATTCCGGATTCGCCCGCCGTGCGCTTCGGCACCGAGAGCTTCGCCCTGTCGCTCTGGCTCTGCCCGACCCAGTTGGCGGTTACCCCCGAGGGCCAGTACCGGCGGCTGTTCAGCAAGAGTTCCTTCCCCGGCACCTTCTGGACCCTCGATATCTTTGACACGGGGCGGGTCATGTTCGCCATGCGCGACAGCGAGGGGGCCACCGGCACCACCACCTCGCAGGGGGCCATCCCCGAAGGCAAATGGACCCATCTCGCGGTGGTGGTGGACCGCGCTGCCCACCGCACCAGCTACTACTTCGACGGCAAGCTGGACAGCCAGATCGCCTTCCCGGCGGAGTTCGCCGGCGCTCTCGATGTGCCCGACCAGCCCCTGCGGATTTCG
>LVAZ01000494.1 GCA_001603055.1 Victivallales bacterium Lenti_02 | reverse complement strand
CGCCGCCGCCCGCGCCGAGACCGCCGAGCTGAAAACCCGCCTCGAAGCCCTCGCCCGGGCCAAGACCGAGGCCGAAACCGCCGGCACCGCCCTGCTGGCCAGCCAGGCCGAGGCCAAGGCCCTCGCCGAAAAGCTCGCCGCCCTCGACCGGACCGCCGGGGAACTCCGCGCCAGCGAGGCCGGAAAAACCCAGCAGATCGCCCAGCTCGAAGCCGCCCGCCAGGCCCTCGACGCCCGGCTGGCCGAAACCGCCACCCTCGCCGAGGCCCGGGCCGGGGAACTGGCCACCGCCAAAACCGCCGCCGCCGAGCAGGAAGCCAAAGTCAAGCGCCTCGAAACCCTCGTCGAGCAGGTCGGCGCCCTCGAAGTCGACCAGTTGGTCGTCCAGGCCCGGACCGCCACCGACGAACTCAAGCGGACCAAGGAGCAGCTCGCCCAGGCCCAGCAGTCCCTCCTGGCCCGCACCGAGGCCGAGAAGCGGCTCATCGAGGAACGCAACCGGCAGATCGAGGCCGAGCGCGAGACCGCCCGCGCCAAGCGCGCCCGCGAGGAGGAACTCCACAAGCACCTGACCGAAGCCGCCGCCGCCCGCGCGGACAAGAAGGCCGACGACGCCCTCTGGCACCTCCGCAAGGTGCTCGAGATGGACCCCGCGAACGTCCAGGCCACCAGCCACATCGGCATGATCCTGGCCGAGCGCGGCGACGACGCCGAGGCCGAGCGCATGCTCGTCAAGGCCAGCCGTCTCGATCCGGAAAACGCGGACGTGCTCCTGCGCCTGGGCTACGTGCAACTCCGCCAGACCAAGGTCTTCGAGGCCCTGGGCAGCCTCGTGCAGGGCGCCAAGCTGGCCCCGGAAAAAGCCGAGTTCCGCCACTACGCCGGCATTGCCTGCCGCTCCCTCGGCTGGCCCGTCGCCTCCGAGATGCAACTCAAGGAAGCCTTCAAGCTGGATGGCAAAAACGCCGAAACCGCCTTCAACCTCGCCGTTCTTCTGGCCACCCTGGACGAGCCCCGCATCGACGAGGCCCGCGAGTGGTACAAGAAGGCGCTCGATCTCGGGGCGAAGCCGGACGCGGGCCTGGACAAGTTCTTCCGGGAACACTAGCCCCTGGCCCGTCCCCCGATCCTGGCCTGGAAAAGGAAGCCGGCTGCGCCCCCCGCGCGCGTCGGCTTCCGTGTTTTCGGCCCCCAAGCGAAAGTGAGATGCCGAAATGGTCGCGATCCGCTGGATACTCATGGTGGCCCTGCTGGCCGGCACCCTCTGCCGCGCCCAGGCCACCGCCTCCTCGCAAGTCCGCCAGGAATGGATGGCCGGATTCGTCAAACTGGAAGAGGGGGGCAAGGCCGAGGAGGCCGGGCGCGTGGCGGCGGCCCTCGAATTCTACCGCGAGGCCCTGGCCGTCTTCCGCGAGGTGCAGCGCAAGTACCCCGCCTGGAACCCCTCCCTGCTCACCTACCGCATCGGCTTCTGCGAGGAGCGCATCGCCGGCCTCCAGGCCCGCGCGGGCGAGCAGACCGCCGCCATGCCGAAGGCCGACCTCGAAGGCGTCGTGCGCGTCCAGATCGAGAAGATCGACGAGCTGAGCGGGACCAACCGGCAGCTCGCGGCGGACCTGGCCGCCGCCCGCGAGGCCCTCGAACGCGCCCGCCGCGAAGCCGCCCAGAGCGTGGGGCGCGACTCCGACATCCGCGAGCTGGTCAAGGAGCGCAAACAGTTGCAGGACCAACTGGCCGCCCGGACCGCCGAGAACACCCGTCTGGCGGGCGAGCTGCGCGCCCTCGAGGAAAAGGGCGGGCTCAAGGCCCTGGCCGACCGCCTGCAAGCGGAACTCGAACAGGCCAAGGCCAGCCGGGCGGAGTTCGAGAAGGGCTACGAAGTCTACAAGAAGGCCTGGGAAAACGTCCGCCAGCGCCTCCAGGAAGCCACCGACGCCCGCGAGAAGGCCATCCAGTACGTGGCCACCCTGCGCGAGCGGACCCTCGCCGCCGAGGACGAGGCCCGGCGGCAGACGACGGCGCTGGCCGAGGCCCAGCGCGAGGCCCTGGCCCTGCGCGGCGCCAGGGAGCAGGCCGAAACCGAAGCCAGGCTCCGCACCGCCGAGGCCAAGGACGCCGCCGAGCGCCTGGAAACCCTGCGCCGGGAAAACGAGCAGCTCCGCCAGTTCCGCGACGGTTCGGTGCAGCAGGGCGAGGAGGTGGCCGAACTGAAACGGCAGGGCCAGGAACTGGCCGCGGCCAAAGCCGCCGCCGAGGCCAGGGCCGAGGGACTGCGCGCCGACGTCGAGAAATCCGTCGCCGCCGCCGCCCTGCTCGAACGGGACCTGGCCGCCGCCCGCGCGGCGGCGGCCGGCCAGGCCGGGGCCGACCGGGAGACCATCGGCGAACTGCGCGTCCAGCTCGCCGCTCTGACCGCCGCCCGCAAGGCCGAGGAAACCAAGGCCGCGGACCTGGCCGCCCGCCTCGCCCAAGCCGAGGAGAAGCACGAAGCCAGCCTCGCCGACCACCGCCGCGCGGCGACCCAGTGGGAGGAGGACCGCAAACGGCTCCTCGCCGCCGGCGAATCCGCCACGGCCACGGGCGACGAAATCCGCCGCCTCCAGGCCGAACGGGATCAACTGGCCCAGCAGGTGCGCGAACTGACCGAACAGGCCAAGCAGGCGGAGAACGCCCCCGCTCTGGCCGCGCAGCTCGCCGAGACCCGGCAGCGCGAACTCGCCCTGCAGGCCGAGCTGGCCACGGTCAAGGACGAATCCGCCCGGGCCGTGCTGGACGGCAGGGCCGCCCTCGCCGAGGCCGTCCGCAAACACGAGGAGCAAAGCGCCGCCCTCGCCGAGACCCGCGACAAACTGGCTGCGGGCCAGGCCGCGCACGAGCTGCTCGAGGTCCGGCTGGCCGCCGCCGAACGCGCCCGCAAAGAGGCGGAGGACATGGTGGAAAACCAGAAACGCCTCCTCGCCGTCGGCGAAAAGCAGGCGGGCGAACTGGCCGCTCTCGGCCGCCAGGTCCAGGAGCGCGAGACCCGGCTCGAAACCGCGCAGCGGGAGACGGCGGAACTGCGCACCCGCCTGGCCCAGGCCGAACGGGTGGCCGCCAAGGACCGCGAGGAAGCCCGGCTCGGCAATCTCGAGGCCGCCCGGCTGAAAGCCCGGCTCGAACAGGTCGAAAAACGGGCCATCGAGCTGGACGAGCAACTGGTGGTCCAGCAGCGCAACCGCAACGCCCTCGACGCGCAGGCCACCGCGGAGCGCCTCAAGGAGGCGACCGCCCTGGCCGAGGCCATGGAGAAAGAGACCGCCCGCCTCAAGGCCCAGGCCGCCGAGCAGATCAATCTGCTGCGCGGCCAGGAGCAGGCCATCGCCACCCTCGAACAGGAACGGGCCGCTCTCCGCCGGGATATCGCCGCCCGCGAGGAGCGGATCGAGCAGCTCCAGCAGGAGCGGAAACTGCTGGCCGCCAAGACCGAAGTCACCGAGGGTCTGGCCGCCAGCCTGGGCGACGCGGACCGGGAACTGGCCGCCGCCAAGGCCGATCTTCAGCGCGCGCGGAACGAGCGCGACCAGGCCCAGGAGGCGGAGCGGGAAGCCCGCAGCCGGCTCGAAATCGCCCGCGCCGACCTGACCCGCACCCGCGAGGCCCTGAGCCAGCAGGCCGCGCCCGGCGCGGCCGCGGACCTGTTCCGCGAGCAAATCCGCCGTCTCACGGTCCAGTTGGAAACCGAATCCCAGCGCCGCCGGACCCTCGAGGAACTGCTGAGCAAGGGCGAGCGGGCGACCGAGCCGGCTCCCGCCGCCGAGCCGCGCCCCCTGCCGCCCATGCCCGACCGCCAGGCGGTCTACGAGGGCGCCACCTTCCCCGAGGCCGCCGAGCGCGAGCGGCGCGAGCGCGAGCGCCAGCTCGTGATCCGCGGCTATCTGCGGCAGGGCGTCGCCGCCGAACAGGCCGGCAACGTCGAGGCCGCCCGCTGGAACTACGGCAAGGCGCTGGAGAACGATCCCGACAACCGCCTGGCCACCCAGCGGCTCGGCCTCATCGCCGCCGAACTGGGCGACGACCACGAGGCGATCCGCTTCCTCAAGCGGGCCTTCCGCCTCGATCCGGACAACCAGGACGTCCTGCTGCCGCTCGGCTTCGCCCTGGTCCGCCAGTCGGAGCCGGACCTGGCCGTCTCGATGCTGAGCCGCGCCGTCGCCCTGGAGCCGGACAACCCGCACGCCCACCGCTGCCTGGGCATCGCCATCAGCTCCCTCGGCTGGCACGACGCGGCCGAGGTTCAGTTCCAGCGCGCCCACAAGCTGAATCCGCAGGACGCGGAAACCGCCTTCAACCTGGCGGTCCTGCTGGCGACCCGGCCGGGACCCCGGCTGGACGAGGCCAAAACCTGGTATCAGCGCGCCCGCCGGCTCGGAGCCGCGCCCGACCCGGGGCTGGACCAGCTTTTCGGATTGGCAACGGGACAACCCTGACGGTGACGGATGAGCGAAACCGGGAATCTGCACGAGCTTCTCGACCCCGGCCAGGCGGACGGCCTGCTGCGGGATTTCGGCGAGACCTGCGGCGTTCCCTTCGCGCTCTTCGACCGGGACGGGCGGCAACTGCTGCCGGAGGGTGAAGCCCTCCTGCCCCCGGCGCTGGCCCGGCGGGCGGCGAACGCGGGCGCGGCGGACACTTGCCGCCGGGGGCGGGCAGGGGTGGCGCTGCCGCTGCGCGTCGCGGGCGAGACCGTCGGCGCCGTCGGCGCGGCGGTGCCGTCGGCGCGGCGCGCCGCCGCCGGGCGCTGGCTCCGGCTGCTGCGCGACACCCTGGCCCGCCTGTTCGCCCCGCCCCGCCGCGAGGCGCGCTACGGCAAGCTGCTC
>LVAZ01000058.1 GCA_001603055.1 Victivallales bacterium Lenti_02 | reverse complement strand
CCGTCTATCAGGTGCGCAATCCCGAAACCACCGCCCGCTACCAACTGACCAGCCAGCAGCGGGGCCTGGACTGGCTGCGCGAGCTGGGCTGCCGCCCGCAGGCCGTCGAGGCGGCGAAAACCGACACCATCCCCGCCGGAGCCACGGTGGTTTTCCACGGCCAATACCTGATTTCGCCGGAAACGGCGGCCTGGCTGGAAGGCTTCGTCGCCGCCGGGGGAAAGGCGCTGTTCGTGGACGGCCCCGTGTTCGCGATTCAGGAACCGGCGCTCCAGCGGGTGCTGGGAATGACGGGCACCGCCCGCTATTTCAACGCCCTGCGGACCATCGATCCGGCCCCCGGCCAGGACCTGATTCCCGTCGGACCCCCGGTGGACGCCGCGCTCGAAGCCAAACGGGGCGAGGCTTGGGAAACCTTCCACCGCGAGGTGGTCACCGATCTGGTCCGCCAGGTCTACCGCGGCGCCAAGGCGCTCAAACCGCAGGCCCAAGTCTCCGCCGCCGTCTTCGCCAACCGGGCATCGGCCGACAATGTCTGCCAGGACTGGTACGGCTGGCTCGAAGAGGGCATCATCGACTACGTACTGCCCATGGCCTACGGCGAGGACAACGCCAAGCTCAAAGCCATGCTCGACGAATGGCGCGCCGCCGATCCCGACATGGCGCGCATCCTGCCCGGCCTCTCCATCTACTCCCGCGTGGACGGCAAGGCCGTCACCCGGAATCTGGCCCTGGTGCGCGAGCAGCAGGACCTCTGCCGCTCCTACCACGTCCGCGGCATCTGCCACTTCTCCCTGGCCTATCTGAACGAGGAAATGCAGCGGACCTTCGCCGAAGGCCCCTTCGCCACCCCCGCCCAGCCCTACTACCCCGCCGGGAAGTAGGATACGCCGCAGGTTCCGGAGGGCATTCCCGGCGGGCGGGGCTACAGTAGGGCCGGTTTTTCACCCCCTGCCGCAGGTATGACATGATTAATTTCGCCTCCGAACAGCTCACGCTCTATCTGGCCACCGATCCCGACCTGCTGCGCGGGCGCGATCTGGCCGCCACCGTGGCCGAGGCCATCGCCGGCGGCGTCACCATGATCCAGCTCCGGGACAAACGGGCCGACGGGGGGCCGCTCTACGACGCCGCCTGCCGTCTGCTGGCTGTCACCCGACCCGCCGGGGTGCCTCTGATTATCAACGACCGCCTCGATGTGATGTTCGCCAGCGGCGCGGACGGGGCGCATGTGGGCACCACCGACCTGCCCCTGGACAAGGCGCGGGAACTGGCGGGAAACCGCATTCTCGGCTATTCGGTGAACACCCCCGAGGATTTAGAACTCGCCACGCGCTGGGGGGCGGACTACATCGGCATCGGTCCCGCCTTCCCCACCGGCACCAAGCCGGACGCCCGCAGCGCGTTGGGGCTCGATGGCCTGCGCAAGCTCGCCGCCGCCGCGCCCATGCCCGCCGTCGCCATCGGCGGCATCAATCTGGGCAACTGCGCCGCCGTCCGCGCCTGCGGAGTCGCGGGAATCTGCGTCATCTCCGCCCTGCTCGGCGCCCCCGACACCCGCGAAGCCGCCACGGAATTCCGCCGCGCCCTGGCCCGGAGCTGACCCTGCTCAGCGGACTCGGATCAGGCCGCGGGCGGTGGTGCCGGTGATGATCGATTCGGGCAGGGGCTCGTCGGGCAGCAGCCTGACCCAGACCCGATCCGGCTGGCCGAACTGGGTCGGGGTGCCGCCGCCCCGGTCCAGGGTCTGGGTGTGCAGCCCGAGCTGGACGATCTTCGCGCTCACCACATCCCGCGAGTTGGCGGGCACATGGACCTGGGCCGTCTGACCGGGGAAAAGCAACTGCGCGTCCTCCTCGCCCACATACGCCTCGATCCAGCGCGGGGCCGAGCTGTCGCTCACCAGCAGAATCGGGGACGCCTTGGTGCACAGTTCGCCGACCTTGACGAAGACCCGGGTGACCATGCCGTCGACGGGGCTGACCACGACCATCTCCTCGAGGGCGGCGCGCCGTCCGGCCACGGTGGCCGTGGCCTTGGCCAGTTCCGCCTCGGCCACCGCCACCTGCTGGCCGACGATCGCCACTTCCTCCTGGCGGGCGCGGGCCTGGCCCAACCGGGCCTCGGCCTCGGCCACCGCCGCCTCGCGGATGGTCAGCTCCTTCGCCATTTTCTCCAGCTCCACCTCGCCCAAACGGGCCAGTCGGACATTCGCCTCCTCGGATTCGAGCACTTTGCGGGCCGCGAGAATTTCCTCCTCGCGCGGCCCCGCCTTGATCTTGGCCAGCACCAGTTCCGCCTCGCGCAGGGCCAGCTTCTGGGTTTCCAGCCGGGTCTTGCGCACTTCGAGAATATGCTGGGAATCGATGCCCTCGCCCACCAGCTCCTGGCTCTGGCGCACTTCGAGTTCGTAGAGCCGCAGGGTTTCGCGGGCCGAGGCGACCCGGACCTGGGCGGTTTCCAAATCCTCGGCGCGGGAACCGGCCACCAGCAGATCGAGTTCGGCCTGGCGGCGGGCGAGGATGGTCTCGGCCAGAAGAACGACCTCGGGCAGGCGCTGGCGCAGAGCAGTCAACTGCTCGCGCAGGCTCTCGCGCTGGGCTTCGGCGACGGCCAGTTGCGCGGTGGCCATGGCGATGTCGGCCGCGACCTGAGCCTTGGTGAGGCGTTCGCGCGCCTCGGCCTGATGGAAGGCGCTCGCGCGGATGCTCTGCTCGGCCAGGGCACCGTCGAGCACCGTGCGCAGCTCGCTGTCGTCCAGCCGGGCGAGAACCTCGCCCTGGCGCACCATCTGCTTCTCCTTGGCGAAGACTTCGGCCAGACGGGCGTCCACCCGGGGGGCCAGTTCGAACACGTCGGAGCGCACCCGCGCCGAAAGCGTGCCCACATGGACCCAGGAATGCCAGGCCGCCAGCCCTCCCAGCACAACGACCAGAACGCCCAGCAACGAACCCCAGAGAATCAGGCGGCGGCGCCAGCGCACCGCGACCGGAGTGGGGGCGGCGGCGGTGCGGGACTCGCGCCGCAGGGCATAGGTGTTGCCGTTGGATGCAGCGGGCTCTGGCATGGTTCGCAATCTCCTGGAAACGTCAGGTCTCGGTCTCGACCAAGCGCTGGCTGCGCTCGTCCAGCTCGTAGATGCACGGGATTTCGTAGCGGTTGCCGTCCACGTCGGTAATCAGAAACCGGCCTCCCGACAGGAAACGGATGTGGCGCTGGCGGTCCACCACCTCGAACTTCGCGTAGCCGCAGTCGGTCATCACCTCCCACATCGAGACGCCCATGGTCTCGGCGATGCTGTCGATGCGGGTGATGATGGCGCGGTAGTAGAGTTTGGCCAGGGCCTCGTCGAGGGCGGCGCGGCTGGCGGGATCGAGTCGGCTGGCATGGCGCACCAGGACCAGCTCCTGCTCCTTCTCGCCCAGGAAGCCCACGTAGTCGCCCCGCCCCGAGAGGGGGAAGGCATGGCGCGGGCGCACGTCGTGATGGACTTCGCCGCGGGCCTCCACATGCAGGATGTGGAATTCGTCCAGCCAGACGCGGACCTCCTCGGGGTCCACCGCCCAGTACACCAGCTCGTCGCGGGCGGGGGGTTTCGCGGATGGTTGACTTGGGGCGGCCATGCGGCGGATCGTCTCCTACAAGGCTCGGACTTTCGAGATTTCGTCCTGCATCCGGCAGAGTTTGGCGAACAGGCCGTCCTGGGCGAGCAGCTCGTCGTGGGTGCCCATTTCCGCCAGTTTGGCCTTGTCCAGCACCACCAGGCGGTTCGCCTTGCGCAGGGTGGACAGCCGGTGCGCGATGGCGAAGGTGGTCCGGTTCTCGATCAGGCGTTCGAGGGCGAGCTGGATTTTGCTCTCCGTCTCGGTGTCCACCGAGGCGGTGGCCTCGTCGAGGATCAGGATTTTGGGATCGCGCAGGACGGCGCGGGCGATGGAGATGCGCTGGCGCTCGCCGCCGGAGAGGCTCTGGCCGCGCTCGCCGATCATGGTGTCGTAGCCGTCGGGCATGTTCATGACGAACTCGTGGGCGTTGGCGGCCTTGGCCGCCGCCAGGATTTCCTCGGCCGAGGCGTCCGGATTGGCATAGGCGATGTTCTCCCAGATGGTTCCCCGGAACAGGTAGGGGTCCTGGAGCACCACCCCGATCTGCTGGCGGAACCATTGCAGGTCGAAGTCCCGCACATCGTGCCCGTCGATGTAGATGCCGCCCTCCTCGACCTCGTAGAAGCGGGCGATCAGATGCACCAGGGTGCTCTTGCCCGCGCCGCTCGGCCCCACCAGCCCGATCATCTCGCCGGGATGGACCGTGAAGGAAACGTCGTCGAGGGCGTACTTGCCCGGCTCGTAGGAGAAGCGGATGTTGCGGAACTCGACTTCGCCCCGCATCTGTTCGAGGACGAGGCCGGGGCGCATGATCGGCTCCGGATCGGCGTCGAGAATCTCGAACACCCGCTCGGCGGAGGTCAGCGAGCGCTGGAGGCTCTGGTTCATCTGGCCGAAGTTCTGCACCGGCATGTAGAAGCGCCAGAGATAGCTGGTGAAGGCCACCAGGGTGCCCACGGTGGTGGCCTCGTGGATGACCATGTAGCCGCCCACGCTGAAGATCAGGATCGAGCCCAGGGTGGTCTGCAGGTGGAGGAAGGGGAAGAAGGCGGAGGAAAGCCGGACCGCCCGCATCTCCTCGCCGAACAACTGCTCGCTGTTGGCCTGGAACTTGGCCGTCTCCCGGCGCTCCTGGGCGAACGCCTTCACCACCCGGATGCCGGGAATCGTGTCCGCCAGAATCGCGGTCAGCCCCGAGGACCGGCGCCAGATACGGTGGAACAGCAGATGGATGCGGCGGCCGAAAAGGTAGGTGCTCACCGCGATGATCGGGGTCGGTGCCAGGGCCAGCAGGAACAGCCGCCAGTTCATCGCCAGCAGGATGGCCGCGATGATGAGCATGGTGGCGATGTTGACGATCATCTCCTGCACGCCCTCGGACACGAAATGCTGGAGGCGGCCCAGGTCGCTGGTCACCCGCGCCATGATCCGCCCCGTCTCGCGCTGGGCGTAGAAGCGCAGCCGCAGCATCTGCAAGCGCTCGTAGATTTCCGTCCGCATGTCCAGCAGGACCTTCTGGCCCACCCATTGCATGACGTTGGAACGGAAGACCGAGACCACCGCCGACGCGATGCTCACCCCGGCCAAAGCCAGCACCACCTTCGGCAGCAGCGGCAGGTTGCGGGGGGTGATCACCTGGTCGATCAGAATCTTGTTCAGATACGGCGGCATGAGATTCAGCGCCGTGATCAGCAGAGTCAAACTCAGGCCGAGCGCCGCCATCCAGAGATAGGGGACGAGATGGACCATCAGGCGCAGGAGAATCTGCCGCCGGTCCATGCAGTTGGTGCAGACCTCGTTCCACCGGCCCAGCGCCCGCCCGCATTTCGAGCAGCGGTTCTGGGGCCGCTGGGTCACCGGCGGGGACACTTGGTCGAACCCCCGGCCCTCCTCGCGCCCCTTGACGATCTCCTTCACATAGTAGCTCAGGTCCGACGCCTCGTGCTGGCTGCCCAGCCCGAAACGCGCCACCTCGTGCGCCCGGTCCCGGCAGGTCAGAATCAGCGCGGCCGAACCGATGTAGGTCCGCAGCCGCGCCCCCTGCACGTCGGCCAGCGGCACCTGGAACGCGATCTGGAACCCGCCGCCCTCCGGCGCCTCTTCGAGCACCAGATAGCGCTCGTTGGTCAGCACGTTCCAGCGTTCGCCGAAACCGCCGTCCGGAAGAATGTCCGCGTAGAAGAAACCCGCGATCCGCTCGTCCGGGCCGAGCTGGCCGCCCAGCCACTGCTGAACGTCAGCCGGCAACTCCGCCAGCCGCGCCGACAGCCACTGCTCGATATCCTGGTTCGCGACGACTTCGCCCACGTTGTTCCGCCCGGGGGCGCATGCCCCGCTCGAATCTGTTCGGCAAGCAACCTACCGTAGGATGCCCGCCAAACCCGGCAGGCACGAAACAACACTAGTTCCACATCGGAAAAATAAAACGCTCATTTGAGAAAAAATCGCGTTTTTTGCTCGCCCGCGCCTGCCGGAGAACCCCGTTTCATTCGCCCTCGAAGCGGAGCCAGCCCAGGTCGGCGGGGTTTTCGTTGCCGAAGCGGAGCCGATAGGGAAAGGGGGTGGGATGGACCCAGTGGCAGGGGGGCCGGCCGGGTTGGAGCCCGGCCACGTCGATGCGCAGGGGCCAGGGATCGGCGGGATCGCGGCGCAGAGTGGCGAAGGGGATGCGCAAGACCACGAGGCGGGAGTCGTCGAATGAATGCACCCTGGTTTCGAACTTCTCGCTGGTGGAACGCCCCCCCGCCCAGGCGGCGGCGAAGAACCGGCTGGGCCAGAGCCGCCGTTCCTCGAGGCGCAGCACCACGCCGGGCCGCGAGCCCCGGTAGTCGATGGCGAAATCCCCGGTTTCCGCGTTCTCCGGCAGGGGCTCGGTGGTGCGGGCGAAGAGGTAGAGGGCCTCCCCGTCCCGGCAGCAGGCCCAGGATATGGCGCGGGAACCGTCGGCGCTGCGGCTCTCCTGCCAGGGCAAATCGCCCGGCGCGCCCTGCGCGAAGGCGACGGCGGCGGCGGGCCGGAAGGGACAGCAGGCGGTGGGACCGGCCGGCTCCAGCCCGGTGTAGGCGGGAAACAGGGGCTCCCCGCGCCGGATAGTCGCCTCGATTTCCGGAAAATCCTCCGCCAGCAGGCGGGCCAGTTGCTCCCGCCGCCAGCGCAGCTTGGCGGGGAAGTACTTGTAGCCCTCGGCCTCGGAATGGAAGCCGAGCCGGGAATCGGCTTCGGCCAGGACGGCCAGCCGTTCGTCGTCCGCTTGCTCGGCCTGGACGAGACGATACATCTCGCCGAGCAGGGTCAGGCGTTCCAACTCGCCGTCGCTGCGGAACAGCCGTTCGCGGTGTTCGTAGAACTGGAGAATGCGCAGGCCGCTGCGGAACTGGCAGCCGAGGGCCTCGGCCACGCCCAGGTCCAGCGCCTGCTGCCGGTTGCGGGGGACAATGCCGGCCAGCAGGTCCAGCCCCCGGTCCCAGGTTTCGCTCAGTCGGCGGCAGAGGACAATCCCCTCGTCGAGCGAATAGGGGCCAAGAGCCTCGCCGATGCGGTCGCCGCTCGGCGGCCAGGGCTCGCGGGTCTGGGTGTTGCCCAAGAGCCACGTCGGCGCCAGGAAGGCGTCCACCGGCTTCAGATGCAGGGGCCAGACCGGGCCGTCGTGCATCGGCCCGTAGTATTGGAAATAGTTGGTCAGGGGGAAATTCCGGTAGCCCTCGGCGAAGAGCTTCCAGGCTCCGGCCACGGCCTCGGCGTGCCCGCCCCAGTCCCGCGCCGCCAGCTCGCGCAGGAATTCGTCCTCGCTCTCGGGAAACGGCTCGCAGCACAGACGGCAGCCCGCCCGGTTCATCAACCCCGGATAGTTGCCGAAATACCAGCAGAGCATGACATGGGAGACCCCCAGCTCGCGCATGGCGGCGTATTTGCGGTGGAGCAGCGAGGGCACCGGCACGTAGGGCGCGGTGGCGACCTCGTGCGAGCAGCCGTTCTGGATTTTCGCGCCCAGCAGCGTGTAGCCCCGCCGGGCCGCCTCGGCGATGCGCGCGAACCGCCCGCTCGGCCCCGGCTCCGAGAGCCAGTAGTCGCCGCCCACAATGGTCCGCCCGAAGTCCTCGCGGCAGACTCCGGTCTCGAAGTTGAATTGCAGGACCACCCGCGGCGGGGTGTGGAACGGGATGTCGTAGACCCAGTCGGCCAGGTCCGTCTGGAACGGCCCCCGTTCCTGGGGCATGTAGAGCCAGGAAATCAGTTCCGCCCCGGGTGCCACCGCATGCATCCCCGCCTCGAGGGCGGCGAGACTGTCGTAGAGGATTTCCCAGGGTTGCTTGGCGGCGCAGACGGGACAGCTCACCCGGCCCACGCCGGTCGGGGCCAGCCCGCTCAGGCAGGTGGTGGGGCGCTCGCCGTGGCTGATGTTGATGATGCCGCCCAGCCCCGGCACCCGGCGGAAGATGAGTTCGGTGCATTCCCGCAGGTACTGGCGGGCGGTTTCCGAGGACGGGCAGAACAACCGCCGCCCCCCGCCCATGAGCACCCGCCCCAGCTCGGGATGGCGCTGCACGGCCGGCTCGTCCGCCTCCCAGGCGCGGGGCTCGATGCAGAACAGATAGGTGCGGATGCCGTAGCGCAGGCAGGCGTCCACCGTCCGTTGCAGCTTCGCGAACCGCCGGTCCGCCTGCGGCCCGTATTCCGGAGTCAGGCTGGTCCGGCAGAGATCGCGGAACTCGACCGTGAGCCAGAGGGCGTTCACCCCGTCGTGGGCCAGCCGGTTCAGGTAGTGCTCGGGGTAGTAGTCCACCTCGTCCAGCAACTCGTCCCGCAGCTTGGGCGGCCGTTTGATGGGGCCGAAGAAACAGCGCGAGAAACGCCGCCGGACGAAGGGACGCCGCCCGTGCCGGCCCAGGGGAAGAAAAGGACCGCCCGCCGCCAGCATCGCGTCCTCGACGAAGAAAATCCCCCGGCGCAGACCCTCGAAGTCCCCGCCTGCCAGCACCGCGCCGCCGGCTTCCACCGTCAGCTCGAACGCCTCCTCGCCGACCCCCGGCTCCAGCCGCAGACGAAGGGAATAGGAACCACTAGCCGACACCCCGCCAGCCCTGAGGAATTCTCCCCAGTCCGCCAGAGCCGTGGCCAGACAACCGCCCGGATCTGCATATTCCGCGATCAGACTTACCCCCTGGCCAAGCTCAGCCTCCCCCGGCCGGGCCGGGCGCCTGACCCAGCCATGCTCCGACCACATGGGCTGGCGGAGTTCCTCGACGAACCCCCAGGAATCTTCGGACGGTTGCGCGGGCAATCCAAACATATCCATGACCAAGGCTCCTCGTAGTGCCTATACGAGACCCTAGTCTTCCCCGGGGCGTTTTCCACCCCTTGCCCGCAACGGGCGGAAAAGAAACCACCCCGGCGGATTCCGCCGGGGTGGTGGGTGAAATAGGGATCGGGTTGGCTAGTTGCCGTTCTTGACCCCGCCCAGAGCCTTGAACAACGCTTGCCGCTGGCCGGGATTGAGCGACAGGAGCGCGGCCTTCAGATTCTCCGCCTGCTCTTCCGGCGTGTTCCCCGGCATGACGAAGCTAGGATTGTTGAACTCAGCCGCGAGGGTGGAGCCAAGCGTCGTCATGCTGCCCGAGATGGCCGTCACCTGCGCGTCATAGGCCGCATTGTCGGCTTCGAGTTCCGCCACGTTCTGCTGCAAGGCGGCAATGTCCGCATTCGCCTGCTGGAGCGCGGCGGTGAGCGTGGCGATGTCGGCGTTCGCCGCCGCAAGCTGCTGCTGAAGAGCGGCCTTCTCGGCAAGCAGAACATCGATCTGAGCCTGTTTCGCCGCGATGTCGGCATTCGCCGCATCAAGCTGCTGCTGGAGAGCGGCCTTCTCGGCGGCCAGAACGTCAATCTGCGCCTGTTTCGCCGCGATGTCGGCGTTCGCGTCCGCCAGGGAGGCGGTCAGCGTGGCGATGTCGGCGTTCGCCGCATCAAGCTGCTGCTGGAGAGCGGCCTTCTCGGCGGTCAGAACATCAATCTGCGCCTGTTTCGCCGCGATGTCCGCGTTCGCGTCCGCCAGAGAGGCGGTGAGCGTGGCAATGTCGGCGTTCGCCGCCGCAAGCTGCTGCTGGAGAGCGGCCTTCTCGGCGGTCAGAACATCAATCTGCGCCTGTTTCGCCGCGATGTCCGCGTTCGCCGTGGCGAGATCAGCGGTAAGGGCGTCGATCTGCGCCTGCTTCGCGACGATGTCCGCATTCGCCGTGGCGAGATCAACGGTGAGGGCACCGATCTGCGCCTGCTTCGCCGCAATGTCCGCATTCGCGTCCGCCAGGGAGGCGGTGAGGGTATCAATCTGCGCCTGCTTCGCCGCGATGTCGGCGTTCGCGGCCGCTAGGGAGGCGGTGAGGGTATCAATCTGCGCCTGCTTCGCCGCGATGTCCGCATTCGCCGTAGCGAGATCAGCAGTGAGAGCGTCGATCTGCGCCTGCTTCGCCGCGATGTCCGCGTTTGCCGCAGCGAGTTGCTGTTCGAAAGCCGACACTTCGGATTCCAACGATGCAACATCCTGTTGCAGACCCGCAATCTCGGCCTCAAGCTCCAGTCGTTTCGCGACATGGTCAGGAAGGGACATGAGGGAAAGCCCATCGGGCAGCAGTTGCGCGGTCACGACATTCATGCCGCCCACCCGGATGTACACGAAGGCGCTTTCCCAGTTGGCCGGAGGCATGGTTGGCATGCTGCCGTCGGCCAGCATGTCAACACCGGATGAATCCAGGAAATGCACAACGACAGAATATACGGGGGAGTCCTCGTCGCCCAAGAGTTTCTGGTCGTCGTAGAAGTATGCTCGCGGAGGAGGCATATACGGATGCAAAAAGAGCAGAACGTTGCTGCTCATGCTCGCATGGGCGGCCTGCCACACGTCGGTACCATTCCGCGTCACCGTGGTCTCGGACGCGACCACGGTGTTTTGGTACAGAGCGCGGCCAATGTCGGGATCCGTGTCCTCCAGGTCGGTACGCAGGATGCGGTTTCCCGAAATGATGTCGCCAGTCTGAATCACTCCGTCCAGGCCGTAACCCGGCACCACACTGGTAACCGTCGCCTGATATTTCCAGGCGGCAAAGCCGGCGCCGACAAGCTGGGCGACCTGCTGTTCAAGCCCGGTCACCTCGGCTTCGAGTTCCTGCCGCTTCGCGACATGGTCGGGAAGGGACATGAGGGAAAGCCCATCGGGCAGCAGTTGCGCGGTCACAATGATCGCACCGTTCTCCCGAACATACACGAACGCGCTTTCCCAGTTGGCCGGAGGCATGGCCGGAATGCGCTCGCCGTCCAGCATGTCCGAGCCGGACGAGTCCAAGAAACGCACCACCACGGAGTATACAGCGGAATCGCCATCCGGCACTCTTTGGTCGTCGTAGAAGTACACCTGTTGCGGAGATGTCGTATACAGACTGATATTGCTGGTCAAACCGGCATGGGCGGCCTGCCACACGCTGGCTCCATTCCGGGTCACCATGGTTTCGGAAGCTACAACGGTGTTGTTGTACATGGCATGACCCGCAGCGGGGTCCGTGTCTTCCAGGTCGGTGTGCAGAATGCGGTATCCCGAGATGGTGTCGCCGCCCTGGATCACCCCGTCCAGGCTGCATCCCGGCGTCACCCCGGTGACCATCGCCTGATATTTCCAGGCGGCAAGGCCGGTGCCGACGAGTTGGTCCACCTGCTGTTCAAGGGATTCCATCTGCTGCATATTGCCAACATGGTCGGCAAGGGAGAGATGGGAGAAACCGCTGGTCAGCAGATCGGCTCGGGCCAGATTGGTACCGCCGTAGGTCCGGATGTGGACATAGCCCGTCTCCCAGTTGGCCGGGGGAGCGGTCAGCATCGCGTCAGTGGCCAGCATGTCCCCGCCCACCGTATCGATAAAGTCAACAACCACCACGTAGGGGGCGATATTCTTCGGCGTGCCCGGTTCGCGTTGGTCGTCATAGCAATAGACCGTCTGCCGACCGGGAATGCTGATATCCTGGACCACCTTGCTTCTCTCGTGCGAATGCCTGGCCCGCCAGACGGTGACGCCGCCGCGCGTGACCCGAGTCTCGGACAGGACGACCACATCCTCGTAGAGAGCGCGGTTCTCCTCGGGGTACTGGTCCGTCCGGTCCGTCCGCATGATCCGGAAACCCGAAACCATGTCGCCCACCTGGAGGTCAACCCCAGGGGAACTGCCCAGAACCTGCGTAATCTGGGCCTCGTATTTCCAGGCGACATAGCCGGTCCCGATGAGTTGGTCGAGCTGCTGCTGGAGCGCCGCCTTCTCCGCGATCAGGACCGCCTTTTCGGCGACGAGGGTGTCGGCCTGCGCCTGCATGGTGGCGATCTGGCTGTCTTTCTGGAGGATTTCCTGATCCTTCGCGGCGATTTCCACCGTCAGCGTCTGCACCGTGTCAAGCTGCCGGGAGATGGTATCGAGGTACACCGCGTCGTCGCTCAGGTCGACCACGGAGATTTGGGCTGGCAGCAGATTCGCTCTGGCCGCCTCGCTTCCTCCCAGATTGAGGCTCAGGATGCCACGTTCGCAGGCTTCGGGCGCAAGCGCCGGGAAGGAGTCGCTCAGGGCCATGTCGGCGACATCCCGGTCATAGAGGGACAGGGCTACCTGACAATCGGCAGCGCCTGTGTCCACCAGTTCGTCCATCCGACAGTCCAGCCGGAGCCACTGCGTGCTCATCGGATCCCAATTGACCGGATCCAAAAACAGATTCAGCAAATTGGTGCCATAGCTGTAGGTGGCGGCCCAGACGGCCTCGCCGTCGTGCTCGATCACCACATTGGCCATGAGCACGGACCCGTCATATTGGCCAATCCGTTCATTGCCAGGATTGGCATCCGCCACATTGGTCCGCAGGTAGTAGGTGACTGACACCGTGTCGCCGACTTGGGCGATACCGGCCAAATTGCCATACTGCGACACCATGTTAATCTGCCCCTCGACCATCCAGGCGACGTACTCCGGTACGGGGGGGATATGGGTCAGGGAGGAGACGGTTCCGGTCAGACTCTCCCCGCCGAAACTCCACAGGGAGGTCATGTCAGTGGATTCGGGTAGGAGGCTGGGGAGCGGCAGGCCCGGCGTGGTCAGCGAGCCGACCGGCCCGCTGATGCGGAGGCGGAGAGTGCCGTGCGTGGTGTTGCCGTTGGTGGCGGTCCCGACGAGCGGCAGATAGACAAGGAAGTTGTCCGTATTGGGGAAGGCCCCGTAATTGGACATCACATAGATATCACTCTGCGCCACGCTGCTGAATTCGCCGGTGAACACCACCGTCCCGTTGCGCCGGACCACGGCGCGGGCGGATTTCACGGCCTTCGCGTAGCGGGCATAGGGTGGCGTCCCCAGGAAGGTACCGGGCGTGTCCGTGTCGTAGGTGAAGTCGGCGGTGAAGGTGTCTCCCACCGCGCAGAGCGGCGGCGTGGTGCCGTAGGTTTTTTGGGTGAACACCCCGGCGGTGCGATAGGTGACCAGTTCCGCGCGGGCCAGGGCGGGAAGAAGGACGAATCCCAGGATTCCCAACGCCCACGCCTTGCCGCCGATTCTTCCCAGGCTGCTCCGGACCCATGTGCTCATGGCACGCCTTCCTTCTCTCGGGAAGCAGCCTCTCCGGCAGCTCGGACGCCGCCACGACCACCACCCTTTTTCCAAGGGCATCCTCCCCTGGGCCGGGCGAAACTGCCCGTTGCGTACACAAGGCACACCGTCATGCCATCCAGCACTCAACCCGGGGAAATAAAGAAATGCCTCATCACTACAAGATGAATATGCCTTTACCGCCCCGAACTGTCAAACCAAATCTTGAACACGGACAGGGGGAGCTTGGCGCGCCCGTCAACCGGGCTGTATGCTAAAAGCTCACCTACTATGGCTGGAGGTTTCCCATGCGCAGGCATTTGGTCACGCTTTGCTGTCTGGCGGTCGGGGCCGGGGTCGGAGCCCAGGATGTGGTGCTGGAGAACGGGGCGCTGCGGCTCGAACTGGGCCGTTCGCCGGGGCCGCACGTGGCCCGGCTGGTGCATCGCGCCAGCGGCACGGCCGTGCTGGCGGCGGGAGAGGCGCGCAGCCTGTTCACCATCGTCCTGCGCAAGGCGGACGGGGGCACCGAGAATCTGTCGAGCTTGCAGGCGGGGACCTCCGAGGCTACCGTCGAGACGGAGGGCGGGAACTCGGTGGCGGTTCTCCGCTTCCGCGACTTCCCGGACACGGCTCTCCGGGCCGAGGTGAGGATCACGGTCGGCCCGGACGACCCTCTGAGCATCTGGACCATCCGCCTGGAGAACCCGGAACGGCGCGCCATCGCCCTGGTCCGCTTCCCGCTGCTGCGGGCGGTGCCGCAGTTGGGGGAAACGGGGGCGGACGACATACTGGTGCTGCCCAGTCTGCCCGGTGCGCTCGTCCGCGATCCGGGGGCGAACTGGAAGGTGAACGAAGGGATGCAACTGCGCTATCCGGGCGACCTGTCCGCCCAGTTCCTGGCCTATCAGAACGCCACCGCCGGGCTGTTCTTCTCCGTCCGCGACGCGAGCGGCCATCCGCGCCGGCTGAGCGTGTGGAAACGCGAGGATGGCTTCGAGTTCTCCCACGAGTACGAAGTCAACGGCGCGTCGCCGGAGACTTGGACCGCGCCCTATCCGGCGGCGCTGGGCGTCACCCAGGGGACCTGGCACGAGTCGGCGGACCTCTACAAGCGCTGGGCGGTCCAGCAGCCCTGGTGCGCGCGGCCGCTGGCCGAGCGGGACGACATCCCGGCCTGGTGGAAGCAGGGCCCGGTGGTGCATGTCTGCGCCGTGCGCACCTTCGGGGCGGACCGGGTTCAGACCGGGTCCTACTACCCCAAGCTGCTCGACCATCTGCGCTATCTGCGCGAGCAGGTGGACGGGCCGGTGGTCGCCATGCTGGCCAGTTGGGAGAAGAACCGGCGCTGGTCGGGCGGGGACTATTTCCCGGTCTTCGACCACGAGCAGGCCCGGACGGTCATCGCCGAGATGAAGGCGGAGGGCTTCCGCCCCTTCTTCTTCCTCTCCGGTTTGTTCTACACCTTCGACAACATCGGGGTGAACGGCGGACCGGTGCCGGCGGCGGCCGAACACATGGACGCCTATGTGATCGACGACAAGGGCAAGACGGCGGAATACACCCTGAACGAATCCAGGAAACCGGTCGAGTGGAAGCGGCTGTCCTACGCGATCTGCTCCGCCACTCCCTACGCCCGCGAGTTCTGCCGCGAGATCATCGACCATTCCCACGAACTGGGCGTGGCCATTCTCCAGATGGACCAGACCACCTCCGGCGCCGGCCTGCCCTGCCATTCTCCCAACCACGGCCACGAACCGGGCAGCGGCCCCTACCAGGCCCGGACCTTCCACGCCCTGCTGGCCGACATGCGCGAGTACGGCAAGGCGAAGAACCCGGATTTCGTCCTCTTCCACGAGGAACCCCACGAGGAACTCATCCCCTATCTCGACGGGTTCCACATGCGGGAGTACAAGGAAAAGTGGTGGTACCGTTCCAAGCCGGGCGTGGTCGGCATCCCCCTCTTCACCTATCTCTACCACGAATACGCCATCGGCTACGGGGGCGACAATGCCCTGATCGGCCCCCGGGGCGAGGCCTGGAACACCCGCTGCCACGCGGTGAATCTGGTGAGCGGCAAAACCCCCGGCGCGTCGGTCTGGTCGACCCCGAGCCAGCTCTTCGAGTCCCATCCCGCGCCGCTGACCATGATCCGCCACCACTGCCAACTGTTCAAGACCCGGGCCGTCGAGCACCTCATGCTCGGCACCATGCTGCATCCCCTGGTCCCCGAGGTACCGATGCAGAACTACCGGGTCTGGGTCACCACCGGCGACACGGGCCGGGCGGAGGACTTCGCCGAGCCCGCCATCCTGTCCAGTTCCTGGCAGGCCCCGGACGGCAGCATCGGCCATCTGTTCGTGAATCCCACCATGACCCCGCAGAACCTGAAGGTGGAGATTGACACCCGCAACCGGCCCGCCGCCGGTCCCTGCAATGTCGCCGTGTACACCTCGGAGACAGCGGCCTTCGCGCCCCTGTGGCAGCAGGTCCGGCTCCCCCAGCCCTACACCGCCGAGCTGCCGCCCCAGGGCGTCGTCTTCCTGCTGCTCGAGAGCGGGAAATGAGCGGAGTTCAGAGTTCAGAGTTCGGAGTTCGGAGTTCGGAGTTCGGAGTTCGGAGTTCNNCCCGGCGGCGGCGGGACGGTGGCGTTGCCGTGGATGTGTAACCCGTAGGGGCGAGGCTTGCCCTCGCCCGGCCCCTCGCCAACCGAACGGGACGAATGCCCGAACCTGGGTTTTGGCATTCAAGCCCCGCAGGGGCGACACATCGTTCTTGTTCAGAGCTCGGAGTCGGGGGAAGAGGACGGGTGCCCGGTGGCCGGTGGACACAGTGGACGGGAAAAGTGGACGCAGTGGAGGAAAGCCGGGAGGGTTTCTTTCTCTCACGGAGGCACGGAGGCACGGAGAGGAAAACTTCCCGGAGTTCAGAGTTCAAAGTTCAGGGTTCTCCGTGAGTTAACCGGGCATTCCGCATTCCCGTGGGTGAGCGACAAGGCCAATGCGTTTTCCGCCACCGTCTCGGACTGCGTCCCCGGGGGGGCGTCTTCCTGCTGCTCGGGGGCGGGGAATGAGCGGCGGCGGGCGGCTTTGAAAGTGGCGGGGCGGGCGTATATTGCGGTTCCCAACCGCTAGAATCCCCCGTTGCAGCCGGTCCGGAAACGAGATGAGCGAACCTACGCCCGCACTCCCCCTGGTCGAGATGAAGTCCATCACCAAGGACTTCCCCAGCGTGCGCGCCCTGGACGATGTGAGCATCGCCTTCCGTCCGGGCGAGGTGCATGGGCTGATCGGCGAGAACGGGGCGGGGAAATCGACCTTGATGCGGATTCTCTGCGGGGTGAAGACGCCGAGCACGGGGGAGCTGCTGCTGCGCGGCGAGCCGGTGCGGCTGAACGGTCCGGCGGACGCCCAGCGGCGGGGCATCTCGATGATCCACCAGGAGCTGAACGTGGTGGGCGAGCTGTCGGTGGCCGAGAATATCCTGCTCGGGCACGAGCCCGTGGCGGGCGGTCTGATCCGGCGGGCGCAGATGGAGGCGAAGGCCCGCGAGCTGCTCGACGGCATCGGCTGCCGGATCGATCCCCGGCGGCTGGTGAAGCATCTTTCCATCGCCGAGCAGCAGATGGTGGAAATCGCCAAGGCTCTGTCCCATCAGGCGGAGGTGCTCATCATGGACGAGCCGACCGCCGTGCTGACCCAGCACGAGGTGGGCCTGCTGATGACGCTGATCCGCGATCTGCGCCGACGGGGCGCGGCGATCATCTACATTTCCCATATTCTCCCCGAGGTGCTGACCATCTGCGACCGGGTGACCGTGCTGCGGGACGGGGCCGTGGTCCACACCTACGACTCGCTGGCCGGCGTCACCGAGCACGACCTGGCGAACCAGATGGTGGGCCGCGAGATGAGCGACCAGTTCCCGGAACGGCCCCCGGCGGGCGAGGAAATCGTCTTCGCGGCCAGGGACATCACCGTGCCCGGCCGGGTGGACCAGGTCTCCTTCGCCGTCCGCCAGGGCGAAATCTTCGGTTTCGCCGGGCTGATCGGGGCGGGGCGCACCGAATTGGGCGAGGCCATCGCCGGGTTGCGGAAACGCACGGCGGGCAGCGTGACGGTGAAGGGCCGCGAAGTCCACGCGCGGAATCCGCGCGAGGCGGTCGCCGAAGGCATCGCCTATCTGTCCGAGGACCGCCGGGGCACCGGCCTGGTGCTGGGCATGAACATCACCGAGAACACGACCCTGGCCAATCTCCGCGCCTACAGCGGGCTGCTGGTCCACCCCGGCGAGGAGCGCGCCGCCGCCGAGCGCCATGTGCGCGATCTGGGCACCCGGATCGGCCGGCTGGGCGAGGACATCGCCACCCTCAGCGGCGGCAACCAGCAGAAGGTCGCCCTGGCCAAGTGGCTCGACACCAAGCCGCAGGTGCTGATTCTCGACGAGCCGACCCGCGGCATCGACGTGGGGGCCAAGGCCGAAATCTACCGGCTGATCCACCGGCTGACCGCCGAGGGCATGATCTGCCTGGTCATCTCTTCCGAAATCAACGAACTGCTCGGCCTCTGCCACCGGATCGCGGTCATGCGCGACGGCGAGCTGCGGGGCGTGCTCGACGGCACCACCGCGACGGACCGCGACGTCATGCGGGTGGCGGCGGGGGTCGAGAGAACGGAGACCATTCAGCAGCCATGAGTGTACGCCAACGCCTCGCCTCCCTGCACCGCCAATGGCTGGCCCTGCCCCCCTGGACCGGGGCGCTGCTGGCGCTGGTGATTCTGGTGGCCATCACCGCCTCCATGAATCCGGCCTTCCTGCGCGGGGAAAACGTGCTGAACGTGCTGCGCCAGTCCTCGTTCTGGGGCATCATCGCCCTGGGCATGACCTTCGTCATCATCCTCGGCGGGATCGACCTCTCGGTCGGCTCGGTGGTGGCCTTCGGGGGCGGGCTGAGCATCGTGGTGATGAACACGGCCATCGACGCGGCCGCTCTGGTCTCCCGCTATCAGGCCGCCGTCGAGCAATCCCTGGCCCCGCCCTGCGGCGCGGTCCGCTACGGTCTGGCGCGGCTGTTTCTGGCCTGCGGCGTGGGGGGCAGCGAGGGCTTCGGCGTGGCCGCCGCCTTCGTCGCGGCCCTGCTGGCGGGCCTGCTGGCGGGCTGGATCACGGGTCTGCTGGTGACCAAGGGGCGGCTGGCGTCCTTCATCGCCACGCTGGGCGGGCTGGCCGCCTATCGCTCGCTGGTCCTGGTTCTGGCCAACGGCGGCGAACTGCGCAGCCAGAGCCCGGACCTGTTCAAGGTGATCGGGGCCGGCGGCATTCCGATTCCGGGCACCAACCTCGCCCGTGCCGGGAGCCTGCCGATTCCCCTGCTCATTCCCTGGCCGGTGGTGCTGTTTGTGCTGTTCGCGGTGCTGTCCCACATTCTGCTCACGCGGACCCGCTACGGGCGCTACGTGGTGGCGGTGGGCTGCAACGAGCGGGCGGCGGTGTATTCGGCCATCAACGTCGAGCGGATCAAGCTGCTGACCTATGTGCTGATCGGCTTCCTGACCGGGGTCGCCGCCCTGCTGGTGGCCTCGCGGATGAATTCGGTGAGCAGTTCGAGCACGGGGCTGTATTTCGAGCTGGACGTGATCGCGGCGGTGGTGATCGGCGGTACCAGCATGGTGGGCGGCAAGGGGACCATCGTCGGCACGGTCATCGGCGTGCTGATTCTGGGAGTCGTGAGCAACATGATCAACCTGCTTCAGGTCTCCACCTATCTCCAGGGGTTGGTGAAGGGTCTCATCATCGTCACCGCCGTCCTGGTGCAGCGCCGCCCCGGCGGCGAGGAATAGCATCCCGCCGGGCGCGGCGCCCGGTCCGGGAGTGTATGGTTCGTGTGGTCGGGGACATTCCCCCCTTGGTAACGAGCAACAAGAGGTAACGCACAATGAAACGATTCCCGAAACTGGTCGGCATGGCGCTTCTCTCCCTGGGTCTGGCTGCCCTGGCGGGCTGCGGCAAACCGCAGAGCTACGCCTTCGACCGCGACGTCGCTCCGGCCACCCGGGTCAAGATCGGCGTCTCCGTCCCCGCCGCCACCCACGGCTGGACGGCGGGCATCGGCTGGTGGGCCCAGCGGGCCATGGCCCTCTACCCCAACATCGAGTGGGTCTACTCCACCGCCGACGGCCCCGACCGCCAGGTGAGCGACATCGAGGACATGATGACCCAGGGCATCGACGCCCTGGTGATCCTCGCCACCGAGAGCGCGCCTCTCACCGACGTGGCCGAGCGCGCCAGCCAGCGCGGCATCTACATCGTCAACGTGGACCGCGGCTTCACCAAGCCGGTCGCCGACATCTTCCTCGAGGGCGACAACCGGGCCTTCGGGCGCATGTCCGCCGAATTGATGGTGAAGAAGCTCGGCGGCAAGGGCAAGATCGTCATCCTGCGCGGCATCCCCTGCACGGTGGACACCCTGCGCTACGAGGCGGCCATGGAAGTCTTCAACGCGGCCGGCATCGAGGTGCTCGGCACCCTGCCCGGCATGTGGAACCGCTCCAAGGCCCTCGAATGCATGCAGGCCTTCCTCGCCCAGCACAAGCAGATCGACGCGGTCTGGGCCTCCGACGACGACATGGCCGTCGGCTGCGAGCAGGCCATCCGCGAGGCCGGCCGCGAGAAGGAAATGTGGATTCTCGGCGGCGCGGGCATGAAGGAGATCATCAAGAAGGTGATGGACGGCGATCCCATGTATCCGGCCAACATCACCTACTCGCCGAGCATGATCGCCGCAGGCGTCCACCTCGCCGTGGCCTCGATGCGCGACGGCAAGAGCAAGCAGGTCAGCGAGTTCATGCCCCGCCACCTGATCATCGACTGCGAATTGGTCACCCCCGAGAACGCCAAGAACTACTACTTCCCCGACGCCATCTACTAGGCCGTCGCGGAAAACCTCCCCGCCCCGTCCCGCACCCGCCGGACGGGGCGTTTTTTTGCTCCCGTCACGAAACCGCGCGGGCGGGCGCGAAGACGGGAACGCAGCTTGCCAGTTGCACATCCTTCGGCAAATCGATCAGCACCGGGCCGGGACGGCCGGTGCGGGCAATGAAGAACGCCTCGGCGACCGTCCGGGCCAGGTCGGCCACGTCGAGCACCAGGAACCCGTGCTTCGTCACCGGCCGGGTGACGCCGACCATATCGACCTCCTGGAAGGCGTTCTTGCCGAGCAGACGCTGGTGGACCTGGCCGGTGAGGACGACGAGGGGCACGGAATCGGCGAACGCATCGGCGATGCCGGTGAGGAGATTGGTGGCGCCTGGGCCGCTGGTGGCCATGCAGACTCCGGTCCGCCCGCCGGCGCGGGCGTAGCCGGCGGCGGCCAGGGCCCCTCCCTGCTCGTGCCGGGGCAGGATGACGCGGATGGGCGAGGCGGTCAGGCATTGGTGGATCGCCATGGTGGCGGCTCCGGGATAGGCGAAGACCACCTCGACACCCTCGCGTTCGAGGGCGCGGACCACGATCTCGGCCCCCGTCAAGGGGGGATTGGGACGGGACGGACGTTCATTGGTTTGGGGCATCGCTGGGGTCTCCTTTGGACGGGGAAAAATCGACATTGAATGCTGGGAGAAGGCAACGGCTGGAGTTGTTCGAGCCGGAGGCGAGGTTCCCGTCGCATCGAGCTTGCCGTTGCAGCACGGGAACGGAAGGCGGCTCGGTCGCAAGGTCTTGAGCCCACCCCCGGTGGGCGGAATATCGTAGCCTGTAGGGGCGAGGCTTGCCCTCGCCCGGCCTCTCGGCCAACCAAAACGGGTCGCAACCTTGCCATTCCCACTGATTCCGAGCCCCCGCAGGGAGGCGACATATACCGCAAGGGCGTCGAGCCCGCGCATGGGGGGCACCTCCTTGGGCTGACGGCCAAGGACCGATATGCCGCCCTCTGGCGAGGGCTCGAATACCAAGACTGATATCCACCAAACTCCAGGATTGGCGAACTCCTGCCGATGGCAAGACCGCCTATTTCCCAGGTCGAAAAAAAAGCGCCATCGCCGGATGGTTGCGGCGATGGCGCTGGCGCTTGGGGGAGAGCAGTCGGCGGGATGGATCAACGGCTCCCCGGCGCGGCCTTCGCCGCTCCGGGAAGTACGGAAACCAGATTGGTCCGGTCCGGGTTCACGATGATTCGTCCGCCGTACGCATTGGCTACTCGGTCATGATGTCGCGATGGGTGCCGCCGGCGGGGATCATGGGCAGCACGTGCTCCTGGTAGATCACATGGATGTCGAGCAGGAAGGGCTCGGTGCTGGCGAGCATCTCCTTGATCGCGTCCTCGAGTTCGTCCTTGGTCCAGACATGGCGCCCCTTGACCTGGTAGCCCTCGGCGATCTTCACGAAGTCGGGGTAGGGCTTCTTGGCGTGCGAGCTGCTGAGCACGGTGTTGCCGCGGACGCCGTTGTAGAAGCGGTCCTCCCACTGGGCCACCATGCCGAGGTGCTGGTTGTTCATGATGATCATCTTGATCGGCACGTCCTCGCAGTGGACGGTGCCCAGCTCCTGGATGTTCATCTGGAAACTGCCGTCGCCGTCGATCAGGACGACTTCCTCTTCGGGCCGGGCGATCTTGGCGCCGATGGCGGAGGGCAGGCCGAAGCCCATGGTGCCGAGGCCGCCGGAGGTGAGCAACTGGCGCGGGCGGCGGAAGCGGTAGAACTGGGCGGACCACATCTGGTGCTGGCCCACGCCGGTGACGATGGTGGCCTCGCCGTCGGTGAGCCGGTCCAGTTCGCTGATGACGAACTGGGGCTGAATCTGGTCGCTCTCGGGGACGCGCAGCGGGTGCGCGGCCTTCCACTGGCGAATCTGCTCGTGCCAGGCCGTGTAGTCCTTGCGGATGGGGTTGGGCAGCATGGCCTGGAGGAACGCCTTGGCGTCGCAGACGGCGGCGATGTCCGCGTGCTTGTTCTTGTTGATCTCGGAGGGATCGATGTCCACGTGGACGATGGTCGCGCCGGTGGCGAAGGTGGCGACGTTGCCGGTCACGCGGTCGTCGTAGCGGACGCCGATGCCGATGAGCAGGTCGCATTCGTTGATGGTGTAGTTGGCGTAGTAGTTGCCGTGCATGCCCGGCCATTTGAGCGCGAGGGGGTGCCGTTCCGGGAAGGCGCCGACGCCCATCAGCGAGGTGACCACCGGGATGTTGTAGCTCTCCGCGAACTGCAACAGCTCCCCGGCGGCCTCGGCGATCATGATGCCGCCGCCCACGTAGAGGCAGGGACGCTCGCACTTCTCGATGGCGGCGCGCAGGTCGGCGACCGCCTGGGCGGGAACCTGGCCCGGCAGCTTGTAGGCGCGGGGCCGGGGCTGGTCGACGAACTCGGGGACGCAGCTCTGCTGCTGGACGTCCTTGGGCAGGTCGATCACCACCGGGCCGGGACGGCCGGTGGTGGCGATATGGAAGGCCTCGGCGATGACCCGGGCGATGTCGTTCACGTCCAGGACCAGGAAACTGTGCTTGACCACCGGGCGGGTGATGCCGATGATGTCCGTCTCCTGGAAGGCGTTCTTGCCGATGAGCTTCTGCGGCACCTGGCCGGTGATCGCGACCAGCGGCACCGAATCCATGTAGGCGTCGGCGATGCTGGTGACCAAATTGGTGGCGCCGGGGCCGCTGGTGGCCATGCAGACGCCGGCCTTGCCGGTGACCCGGGCGTAGCCGGCGGCGGAGAAGGCGCCGCCCTGCTCATGCCGGGGCAGGATCGTGCGGATCGGGGACGCGGTCAGATACTGGTGGATTTCCATCGAGGCACCGCCCGGATAGGCGAAGACCACCTCGACGCCTTCGCGTTCGAGGGCGCGGACCACAATCTCCGCGCCCCGCATGGTCGTGGTGCCGTCCGGGCGACGGTTGGCGGGCAAGGTTTTGGTTTGCTCGGGCATCGTCTGGGTCTCCTTGGGGGTTCGTATGGACAATCGGGAATTCGTGTAGACAAAAAAAGCGCCATCGCCGGGGGGAGCGGCGATGGCGCTTGCGCTTCGGGGGGGGTGTCGGTTAGCGTCGCGAGCCGATGCTCAGCAACCCCCCGGCGCGGCCTTCACCGCTCCAGGAAGTACAAGGACTACGCTAATCCGGCAGTGTTTCACGGAAATATCCTGTTTCTGAACTTGCGCTGACTATAGCGCACTTCGGACACCGATGCAAATTCACGCCAGGGAAAGAGTGAAAATCACTTCCGGCGTGACCGTCTGGGCGACTTTGGCGACCGCTTCGGCGGGGAGGACCCGGTTGGTGCGGAGAATGGCGATGGAGTTGACTTCGCTGGGATCGCGCAGGGAGCGGATCTCGTCGATGTTGATGCCCAGTTCGGCGCAGACCCCGGTCACCCGGGCCAGCACGCCGGGCCGGTCCTTGTAGACCACCACCAGGCTGTGCCCCTTGGCCTCGAGATACAGCTTGTCGAAGTCGTTGATGCGCGAGACGACCAGATTGCCCTCGGCGATGGTGCCGCGGACGCTGACCCGGCGGGCGCCGCTGCCGAACAGGTCGATGGTCATCGAGCTGCCGTAGTCCTTGGACTCGTCGGTGGCGCGGATTTCCACCGCGATGCCGCGCGCGCTGAGATGGCCCTCGGCCTCCTCCGGGTCCTGACTGGCGTCGAAATCGCGGGACAGAGCGGCGCAGATCGGGGGCAGGAACCACTGGGCGAAGGTGTGCAGCTCGCCGTAGAAGCTGCATTTGAGCTGCTCGATGGAGGCCCCGTCGCCCAGATAGCGGCGGGCGACCGTGGCGATGTAGTAGGCCAGGCGCTGGTAGCGCTCGTCGAGCTGCTCCGGCACGCCCTTGTTGACGACGTACTTGGTGACGCCCTGCTCGGCATACTCGACCAGTTGCTCGCCCGCGCGCCGGGCGGCGTTGTAGTTGGCCTCGCGGGTGTTGGCGCCGAGATGGGGGAGGAGCACGTCGGCCATGTCGGCCACGCTCTTCGGGCCCGGTTTGTCGGCCGGATACACGTCGTTGCAGAACAGCAGTTTCTTGCGCGGCTTGATCGCCCGCAGGTCGTCCTCGTTGATGATCCCGGCCCGCGCGCAGTTGACGATCATCGCGCCTTCCTTCATGATCGAGAGCAGGGAGGTGTTCACCATGCCCCGGGTCTCGTCGTTCTCGGGAACGTGCAGGCTGACAATGTCCGACTCGGCGAAGAGCTGTTCGAGGGAGACCAGCTTGACCCCCACTTCGGCGGCCTTCTCCTGGGAAATGATCGGGTCGAAGCCGAGCAGGCGCATCTCGAAGCCCTGCGAACGTTTCGCCACCAACTGGCCGATGTTGCCCAGACCGACGATGCCGAGGGTCTTGCCCGTCAGCTCGCGGCCCATGAACTTGGTTTTCTCCCACTGGCCCGCGCGGGTGGAACGGTCGCCCTCGGGCACGTGCCGGTAGGCGGCCAGGGCCAGGGCGAAGACCTCCTCGGCCACGCCGTTCGCGTTGGCCCCGGGGGTGTTCATCACGTCCACGCCCTGCCGGCGGCAGTAGCGGGTGTCGATGTTGTCGTAGCCCGCGCCCGCCCGGATCACCAGCTTCAGATTGGGCAGCGAGTCCACCACCTCCGCCGTCACCTTCTCGCTGCGCACAATCAAGGCCTCGGTGTCGGGATGGCGGACCGCCAACTCCGCCAGCGACGTTTCCGCATCCTGGATCACGGAGTAGCCCTTGCTCTCCAGAATGTCCTTGGCCACGGAATCCAGCTTGGTCGGAATCAGCACGTTCTTCATGATTGCCTCCAGGGGGTTGGTCGGCCGCCGATCCCCTCCCGAAACCGGAACCCGGTCGCGGAGATCGCGGCGACGGGAATACTATGCCCCGACCATTCGATACTTCAATATCTATTCCCGCGCCGCCGTGAAAATCCCCGGCCAACCGGCTAAACCCAGGGAAAAGTGTGAAAATTGTTTGAAACGACCCGCCCCATCGCCTATTCTTCCAAAAGAAGACAAATGTCGGCGCGAGAAGCCCGGCCATCACAACCAGAAGGAGACGCACATGCCACGACGGAACCGTTTCACCCTGATCGAACTGCTGGTGGTCATCGCGATCATCGCGATCCTGGCCTCGATGCTGCTGCCCGCTCTGCAGCAGGCCCGGGAGAAGGCTCGCGCCATCAACTGCACCAGCAATCTGAAGCAGTTGGGCACCGCCGTCATGATGTACTCGCAGGACAATCTCCGCTACCCGGACCGCTGCGCCACCGACCTCAACCCGCCCAGCTCCAACCGCCGCTGCTGGATGTACCTGCTCTACCCCTACGTCAACGCCGTCAACGTCTACAACTGCCCCAGTTCGCAGACCGTCAAGGCCTACAACGGCAAGTACGACGCCTGGAACCTGTATCCCGGCATCGACAGTTGGCCCGGCGCCTACGGCATCGCCTGCGACTCGATGCGCAAGCAGCAGCCCGACATCACCAAGCCGTCCTCCACCATGGCCATTTCCGAAATCAGCGAGACCGGCTGGGCCTTCATCAAGCGGCCCTGGGGCCGCGCCTCCGACGGGGCCATCTGCGGTCCCCATCCCACGGGGCGTCACAACAAGATGTTCAACGCCCTGTTCTTCGACGGGCACGCCGAGAGCCTCCCCGCCACCCGCAATCAGGACTATACCCTGCACGGTCGGTAGGAGAGACTACTTCGTCAGCATGCCCTCGCGGAGCTTGGCGGCCTGGTCCGCCAGACCGAGTTCCTCGAGCAGGCGCAGGGAGAAGGCGAGCGCGGTGCCCGGCCCGCGGCTGGTGACCAGCCGGGTGTCGCAGACCACGTCGTCCTCGAGGTAGAGCACGCCGGAAAGCTGCTCCGCGACGCCGGGGTAGCTGGTCGCCTGCCGTTCCTCGAGCAGGCCCGCCGCATGCAGGGCGATGGGGGCGGCGCAGATGGCGCAGGCATGCCCCCCCTGATCCCAGACGCTGCGGACGAAGCCCTGCACCAGATCGCTGTTCTTCAGGTGCTCGGAGCCGGGCATGCCGCCGGGCAGCACCACCATCGCGAAATCCGCCGGATCGAGATTCGCCAGCCAAGCGTCGACCCGCACCGGAATATCGTGCGCGCCCATGACCCATTCCTCGTCGTCGATGCTGGCCATGGTGACCGAGACCCCGCCGCGACGGAGCACATCGACGATGGTGATGGCCTCGATCTCCTCGAAACCGGGAGCGAAACAAACTGCCACATGGGGAGCAGACATGACGAATACCTCCATTTTGCCGAGGCGGAACGCTGGGTAAGGAGCCTCGTGCCGACTATAGTTGACGCTGCGGAATATGAAATGTTTCCAGGAACCCGTGCCATGCGCCCTATTCTCCCGCTGTGTGCCCTGCTCGCCGCGTCGCTCGCCCTCGGGGCCGCCCCCCTGCCCGACCTCCCGCTCTGGGACTGCGAGGACACCAGGGGCCTCGTCGGCCTGGAACTCTCCCGCGACTTGAAACAAGCGGGCGAGGCCAGCGTGCGCTGGCGCAACCATCCGGAGCACAGCTCCTTCCGGCTCGACGACCTGCCCCGCGACTGGTCCGGCCACCATCTCCTCCGCTTCTGGCTGCACAACGCCGCGGCCAGCAACGCCCGCTGCATGCTCATCATCCACAGCGAGAACGAGGCGACCGAGGGCATGGACTACTGGGGGTTCCCCATCCGGCTCAACTTCACCGGCTGGCGCGAGTTCACCTTCCCCGTCGGCGGCAAGGAGGGCCAGGCCCGCGATCCGCGCGGCTGGGACCAGATCGACGGCATCTCCTTCACCGCCAGCGGCTGGGGCTGCATCCCGCAACCGGATACCGACCTTCATCTCGACGAGTTCCGCCTGATCCACGATCCCCCCCGCCCCGGCCCGCTGCTGAGCGACGAAGCGTTCTTCGCCGAACTCGATCTCGAC
>LVAZ01000493.1 GCA_001603055.1 Victivallales bacterium Lenti_02 | reverse complement strand
GAAGCAGGGGGAAATCCATGGTCCGTTCCTCGATGGGTCAGGTATTGCTGGCCAGCCAGCGCAGGACGCCCTCGCCCTCCGCCTGGCTGCGCACGGAGCAAACATAGAACAGCAGGCTCGGGTCGAGTTCGCGGTGGAATACCTTGATGCTGTCGGCATTGCAGGGAATCCACACGGCGACCCCCTTGCTCTGGATGCGTTTGAGCAGGTCCATCCATTCGACGAAGGGTTTGTTGCGCGCCCCGCTCACCCACTGGATGCAGTCCAGGCCGGGAATCGAGCAGAGATCGTCGAGATGCACCAGGCACTCGGGACCGTCGAGATGATAGACGGTGTGCCCGAGATAGGCGGCCTCGGCCGCCAGCGAGGGCATCACGAAACGCCGGAAATGCTCGGGGCCGACCAGGGCGGCGAAGTCGCACTGGATGGTGTTGGTCTTCACCGGATGGTAGGCGGGAACCCAGCCCAGCGTGCCATGCCGACCCATGTTGCCCGCCTCGTAGAGGGCATCGTAGATGGTCGGGTACAGAGCCGTCACCTCGCGCATGGCCTGCTCGATCCGCTCGGGCACATCCAGCAAGTCCAGGCAGAGGTTCTGGGGGGAGCGCAGGGCCGAGAGCGCGTCCATGTTGCTGTGCAGATCGAGATGGGCGACCAGCATTTTATCCTGGAAGGCATTGGCGAGCGCCCGGCAGAAGGCGAGCATGCGCTTCCACCAGTGATTATCCTCGGCCAGGGCGAGCGGCGGTTCGCGGGTCCAGTCCTTGACCCGGGCCGCCACCCAGTTGGTGCCGTAGTTGTCCTTGTCGAATTCGAGATTCGCCCCGAGCCAGGCGGCGAACATGTCCGGCCCGAAGCTCGGGGTGTAGCTGGGCATGGCCTCGCCGCCAAACCACGTTCCCTCGGCCCGGGCGAGCAGGGCGTCGATCACCGGGCCGAAGGCGTCCCGCGCGCCGGCCAGATACGGCGGATTGGGCGGCAGTTTGCCCGCGTCCGCCTTGGGCGCGGTGACCAGACAGCAGGGACGGTCGATCAGCTCATGCTCCCAGAATGCCAGCCACCGCTCTTTGGCTTCGGCAAAATCGGGTTTGAAGGCCAGAGGACTGTCCATGACGCAATCTCCGTGATGGCAGACACCGGGGAAACGCCTCAGTCTAGCCCGACTTTCCACCGTGGCAACCGGCCCTCCCCCGATTTCTCCCTCCTCTGCGGTCCCGGCCTGTTCCTCCGGGACCGCCGGGTCGGGATGGCGGCGGGGCGGAAACTACTCCAGCTCCAGATGAATCTTCCCCTTGCAGGCGGGACAGTGCAGGGTGCTCCTGGTGTCGAGGGTGGCAAGGTCAAGTTCCAGTTCGGCCTGGCAGTGCGGGCAGGGGAAGCTCTGCACTTTCGCGGCGGCGGGCGGCGGTTGTGGTTCCGGCGATTTCGCGGGGAAGTGGACCGGGGGTCGAGGCGGCGGCGGTGGCTGCCGGTGGCTCTGGGCCACCGGCGGCTCGTAGGCGCGCTGCGGTATGGGCTCGGTCTTCGCCCTCTGCCGTTTGGGCGCGGAGTATCCCTTCGGCAGCAGACCGAGGTATTCCAGCAGCGTGGGATTGTCGTACTTGTCCATCTGTACGAGCTTGAAGAACACGCAGAGGGTTCCGAGCACGAGCCCGGTGGCGAAGCCGCCCACGTGCGCCGCGAAACCAACCCGGCTCTGGCTGCTGCCCAGCAGGCCATAGACGTCCCAGGCAAGCCAGTAGAGGATAACCCAGAAGCCGGCAATGGTGAACTGCTTCACGCGGAGGAAGAAGATCAAGAGCATCTCCACCTCGTTTACCGGTTGCAGGACGAGATAGAAGGCGATGATGCCGTTGATCGCGCCGCTGGCGCCGATTGCCGGAAAGTCCGAGGCCAGCAAATGGCAGAACGCCGCCCCGATCCCGCAGAGCAGATACACCGGCACATACAGATACGGGCCGACCTTCGCGCAAACCACGTTGCCGAACACCCAGAGAAAAACCATATTTCCCGCGAGATGCAACACCCCGGCGTGGAGAAACATATGGCCAAGCAGGCCGGGCATCGACACGCCATGGAGAACCATCCCCTCGACCCACCCGCCGAAACCCGAGCCCACGCTGGCCACCCAGACCAGGACACTGGCGGCGATGATGCCCCAGTTCGGCAGCGGCGTCTGGTTGTAGAGGCTACAGGTCCGCAGGGGAATCAGCATGTTTTCTTCCTCCCGGCCTGCGGCCCGTGACCGGTTTCTTGTCCCATCCGCTTGCCCGTACCACTTCCCGCAATATCTCTGAACGCTGCAACTGGAGGGGAAGATAGCGGCCAGCGGACCACCGTCAAGCATGCGGCGGCGGAAAATGTCCCGACCCAACCCGTGGAATCCTGCTTCCAAGGGGTCTTCGCCCCAGCCCTTCACCCCACCTTCCCCGCGCGACCAGAACCCGCCTTGTGTTGCGCGCAACACAAGGCGGGGTCTGCCACTTCATTCCCTTCGTGCTCTTCGTGCCTTCGTGGTGAAATCTCCGGCACGGGCCGGGCTAGGCCTCGGGAAGCAGACGGGAACGCACGGCTTGCAGTTCGGCCTCGATGCCCTGGCGCAGGTCGGCGAGAATGTCGGCGACGGCCTCCTCGCGGTCAACCAGGCCGACGGACTGGCCGGCCATGAGGGAGCCGCGCTCGATGTCGCCTTCCTGGACGGCCCGGCGCAGGGCGCCCATCCAGAACTTCTCGACTTCCAGTTGGGCGGCCTCGCGGTGGATGGTCCCCGCATCGAGCTGGGCGATCAATTCGAGCTGCAAGCGGGAGAAATCCTCGAGCCCCGCGTTGCGCAGAGCGCGCACGGCCACCACGGGCAGACGGCTGTCGAACTGGGGAGTCGAGACCGCGTCGCGGGCGTTGGCCTTGCAGAACTTCTCCTTGAAGCGGGGATGGGCGCAGCTTTCCTTGGCCACGGCGAACCGGGTGCCAAGCTGGACCCCCGCCGCCCCCATGAGGAGGAGATGCGCGCACATCTTGCCGGTGGCGATGCCGCCGGCCACGAAGATGGGCACCTCGGACATCTCGAACAGAACCTGCTGGAGCAGCACGGTCAGGCTGACGTGCCCCACATGGCCCCCGGCCTCCATGCCCTCGAGCACCAGCGCGTCCGCCCCGTAGCGGACCATGCGCTGGGCGATGGAGATGGTCGAGGCGAAGCAGATCACCTTGCTGCCCAGCGCCTTCACCTGCTCCACCTCGCGGGCGTTCGGGAAGCTCCCCGCGAACACCACGTACTGCGGGCGCTGCCGGCAGACCACCTCGAGCTGCTCGGGAAACGCGGGGGCGATGGTCACCAGATTGACCGCGAAGGGGCGGTCGGTGAGTTCGCGGGTGCGCTGGATTTCGGCTTCGAGAATGGCGGCGGGGGAATTGCCCCCGGCCAGACAGCCGAAGCCGCCCGCGTTGGCCATCGCGGCGACCAGTTGGGCGTTGCTGATCCAGGTCATGCCGCCGCAGAGAATGGGCACCTCGGTGCCGAGAAACTCGCGGCCGCGGGCAAAGTAACGATCGGATAGCTGCATGGGATTCCTATTTCACTTTCGGATGGAAGTATTCCTCCTGGCGGGTGGCCATGAGGACGCTTTGCCAGAGTTGGTCCAGCGGAGCGATCTTGCGCCGGTCCCGCACCGCGAGCGCGATGGGCACGGCCACAAAATGGTTGTGCCAGTCGCCCACCACCACGTCGGTCATGCCGGCCATCGCCACATGGACCGCGTTCTGGGCCAGGTGAAGGCAGAACACGGCGTCGGTGCCGTGCGCCGCCACCGAACGGATCATATAGCTGGGATCGAAGTATTTCACGCTGTGCTCGACCTTCCGGGCGTCGAGATACTTGGTGATCCGGTCCTTGAGGAAGGTCCCGATGTCCTTGTGGAGCTTGTTGCCCGAGGCGTCCACGGCGGTGTCGCCCTCGACCAGCTCCTGCCCCGCCCCCTCGGCGACCACGATGACGGCATGGTCCTTGGCCAGCAGCCGCCGTTCGAGCGCGGCCAGCAGACCGTGCTCGCCCTCGAGTTCGAACTTCACCTCGGGAACCAGGCAGAAGTTCACCACCGAGTTGGCCAGGGTGGCGCTGGCGGCGATGAAGCCGGAATCGCGGCCCATCAGGCGGACAAGGCCAATGCCGTTGCGCACGCCCTTGGCCTCGTTGTGGGCGCAGCCGATGACCGGCGCGGCATGGTAGACCGCCGTCTCGTAGCCGAAGGTGCGCTCCATGAAGTTGAGGTCGTTGTCGATGGTCTTGGGCACGCCCACCACGCTGATGCGCAGGCCGCGCCGCCGGATTTCCTCGACCATCTCGTGGGCGCAGCGCTGGGTGCCGTCGCCGCCGATGGTGAACAGGATGTTGATGTTGTGCCGTTCCAGGGCGCGCACCATCACGTCGGTGGCCTGCTGCCCGCGGGACGAGGCGAGAATCGAGCCGCCGGTCTCGTGGATCGTGTCCACGATGTCGGGATTCAGCCGGATTGGCTCNNATTGAGCCCCCGGTAGCCGTAGGGAATGCCGAAAATCGTCCTCACCCCGTAGCTGTACCACAGGGTGTTGACCAGCGCCTTGATGACGTCGTTCAATCCCGGACAGAGGCCGCCGCAGGTGACGATGCCCGCCCGGGTCCAGGACGGGTCATGGTAGATGCGGCGGCGGGGGCCGGCCGAGACGAAACCGGGCGGCTCG
>LVAZ01000492.1 GCA_001603055.1 Victivallales bacterium Lenti_02 | reverse complement strand
GGCTGGGCGGTTCGGTTTCGGGCAACTGGGCGGCGTCTCGCCAGCCGAGCTCGGGGGTGCGGCGGAGCTGGCTCCATTCGGGGGCGTCGGGACGACGGGGGGGGAGGATGACGCGCTCGCCGTCGATGGTGAGGAACAGGGGGCGGCTTTCGGCGAAGAGGGGGGCGGTGCGCTGGACCGAGAAGGCGCGGAGGTTGGCGGTGCGGATGGTCGCGCGGTTGTTTTCCTCGGCCTGGGCCTCGATTTCGGCGAAGCCGCCCTCGCGGTGTTTTTCCTCGAGGCGGAGCCAGTAGGCCTTGCCGTGGCGCATCCGGTCGGCCCGCCAGACCACTTTGGCGGGGAATGGGTTGCGGGGTTGCCCGCAGAGCCAGGCGAGCCCTTCCTCGATGATGCCTCCCGGCAGGCCGCCGTGGCCCTTGTTGGGGACTTCCCGGTACTCGACGGGGGTGCCGAGGGCACGCAGTTCGGCCACCATGTAGCGCGAGTGCTCGGGGGGGACGATCACGTCGCCGCTGCCGTGGATGACGTAGGCGGGGAGGTTGAGCAGATTGGGGGCGAAGGCGCGGGCGGTGTGGCTTTCCTGGAGCCAGTGACGGATGTCGTCGAAGCGTCCGGGGAAGCGTTTGTTCCAGCCCCAGCGGAGGGTCCAGGCTTCGTTGTCGGTGTTGCCGCAGACGGGGAGGATGCCGGCGAACTGGTCGGCGTAGTGGGCGGCCAGATACCAGGCGCCGGTGCCTCCCATCGAGCCGCCGCGGATGTAGACCCGGTCGTCGTCGATGGAGAAATCCCGTTTGACCTCGGCGATGCAGCGCAGCACGCCCACTTCGCCCAGCTCGCGGAAATCGGTCGCGCCGCGACCGGCCGGGCCGAGGCCGAAGGCCCCTTCGTAGTCGGTGGTGGGATGGCCCTGGAAGGGTTTGTACCAGCCATGCCCGTGCAGGTTCACGATGAGGGGCCAGCCGACGCTGGGGTCGTAGGCCCTGGGGATGGTGAGCGAGTAGGGCTGGATGGTGGCGTCCACCTCGGAGACGAAGGCGCGCATAATGGCGCCGGCCTCTTCGGGCAGGCGGTCCGCGCCGAGACGGCTGAGGGCGGCGGCTCGGGTGATCCGCTGATGGGCCTTCTGGATGGCCTCGCGGGTTTTCGGGTCCAGTTTTTTCTTCAGGTCGAGGGGTTTGTGCTGTTCGAGGACATATTCGGCGTCGGACGCCAGGGCGGCGGCCTGGCGCTGGGTGGGGCCGGTGGTGCGGCGAACCCGCTGGCGCTCGGCTTTGGCCAGATCGCGGAGTTCGGCGGCGAGTTTGCGGACCTTCCGGGGGCTGGGCAGGTCCTTGGGGGGACCGTAGCGGTCGTAGGCGGCGACGCCGAGGCAGACGGCCAGCGTCACCCAGGCCAGCCAGCGCAGCCAGCGCTTGGTGGGATGCCGCATACCTGCGTTCCGGCTGCTCAACAACGCGCCCAGTTTGCCCATTTCGTTCTCCGCCTTTCGTGTCGCTGCGGTTCCTTCGACATGCCGTGCCACCGCCCGGAATGTGGCACTATCGCACGGCCTCGGGGAAAGGCAAGCCTTCCGTTGCCGGCCGTGCCGGTCTATTGCTCCGTGAAATCCAGGTGGATGGTGACGATCTGGCGGGGGTCGGCGGTGACGCGGAGGGTGTGGTCGGCGAGGGTTGCCTGGCCGGGGCCGCCGGGGGCCTCGTTCAGCTTGACGGTCCGCGCGGCGCGGGGTTTCCGGGCGAAGACGAGGGTGTCGGTGGTGGTTTGGTCGCCGGGATTCCAGAGGCGGAGGACGAGGCCGGTGCCGGTCTCGGGCGGTTTGACGGCGGCGAGGACGAGGGTGCCGTCGCGCTGTTCGAGGAAGGACTGGCGGGCGGGCTGGTTGCCGGTCATGGCCGGGTAGCCGGAGGCGACGGGGCCGGTCTGGCGGGTGTTGAGCCCGGCGCGGAGGCGGGCGGCTTGGCGCAGGGCCTCGGCGGCGGGCAGTTCCCCGGCGTAGGGGAGGAGGGCGTAGCGGTAGACGATGTCGCCGAGCTCGAGCCCGTCGTGTTCGCCGGGGGTGCCGACGGTGCGGCGGAAGGAGCGGAGGAGGGTGATGTGCATGGTTCGGCGGGCGTCGTCGGCCAC
>LVAZ01000491.1 GCA_001603055.1 Victivallales bacterium Lenti_02 | reverse complement strand
GACTTCCACACTCATGTTCCCCCTACCGCCTCCTGGCCCCTGCTCCTGGCCGAAAACCGCCGCAACGGGGTCGTGGCGACCGTCGTCTCCTCGCTGGGCACCGGCGGCTGGCCCCCCTTCCCCCCGGCGGAAACCGTCCGCGCCGCCAATGAACAGGCCCGCGCCTTCGCGGCGACCGCCCCCGGCCATGTCTTCTGGCTCTGCTACCTGAACCCCCAGCTTCCCGGCTGGCCGGAGGAACTGGACACCTGCCTCGCACAGGGCGCGGCGGGAATCAAGCTCTGGATCGCCCTGCGCGACGGCCAGGGCCGCGCCGACGCCTGCGACGCCGTCGCGGCCCGCGCGGGCGAAAACGGCGTGCCCCTGCTCATCCATACCTGGAACCGGACCGACGCCAATCTGCCCGGCGAATTCAATTCCGCCGACTTCGCCGCCCTGGCCCGGCGGCATCCGGGAACCCGCTTCGTCGCCGCCCATGCCGGAGCGAACTGGCGGCAGGCCAGGGGGCTCTGCGCCAATCTCGCCAATGTCATGGTGGACATCTCCGGCGGCTATCCCCAGCGCGGCATGGTCGAGGAACTGGTGGCGGAATTCGGCCCGGACCGGGTGCTCTACGGCAGCGACGCCATCGGCCGCAGCATCGCCTCCCAGATCGCCAAGGTCCGCTTCGCCGACCTCCCGGAAACCGTCAGGGAACAGGTGCTCTGGCGCAACGCCGCCGGCCTGCTGGGATTGGACGAGGCGGCTCTGGAACGCGCCCGCGCCGCCTGGAACACGCTCGACCCCCTGCCCGCGACCCTGCCCGTGCCCGATCTCGCGGTGGACCATTTCTGCTACTGCGGCCCCTGGCCGTTCCGCGCCGACCTGCCCGGACGCACTCCCGCCCAGCTCGACGCCGCCCTGGCCGAAACCGGCTGCGACCACGCCTTCGCCGCCGGTTCCGAGGCCATCTTCGCCCACGACACCCTGGCGGCCAACGGGCGCTTCGCCGCCGCTTGCGCGGGCCTGCGCCGCGTCCGCCCCCTCGCCACCCTCTGCCCCTTCGCCCCCAACTGGCGGATGCAGCTCGCGGCGGCGGCGGCGGGCGGCTTCGCCGGCGCGGTGGTCCATCCCTATTTCCACGCCTGGCGGCTGGACGACGACGTCTATGGCGAATTCTGGCGGGAACTGGCCGCCTCGGGCCTGCCGGTCTGGATCAACCTCTGCACCGAGGACTGGCGGCTCCGCCAGCGGGGCCTGGAACCGCACCAGACCACCGGCGACGAACTCCTCGCCTTCCTGGCCCTGGCCCCCGAACACCACTACGTTTTCCAGGGCGCGGCACCGCCTCTGGTCACCGCCGCGCTGGCCAAAACCAAACGCCGGGATATGGTGTTCGACATCTCCCGGTTGAGCGACACCACCGCCGCCCTGCCGGCCCTCTGCCGCCAGCATGGCGCGGAACGGCTGGTTCTGGGCTCCGAATTCCCCTTCCGCGATCTGCGACAGGTGCGCTGGACCACCGAATTTCTCTGCGGCAGACGAATGGCAACACAGGAGAGGCGAGCATGAAGGAACTGCAAGTCGGCATCGTCGGACTGGGCTGGGTGGCGGGCGCCCACATCGAGACCATCACCGCCGTCAACGGCGCCCGCGTGGCCGCCGTCTGCACCCGCAAACCGCTCACCGAAAAAGACATCGCCGCCCAGTACGGCATCCAGGCCAAGGTCTACCACGACTACGCCGAGATGCTCGCCGACCCCGGGCTGGACATGGTCTCGATCTGCACCCCCAACGACCTCCACCCCGCCCAGACCATCGCCGCCGCCAACGCGGGCAAGCACATCTACCTCGAAAAACCCATCGCCGTCACCTACGCGGACGCCAAGGCCATGCGCGCCGCCATCCGCCAGGCCGGCGTCAAGGTCTGCGTCGGCTTCGAATGCCGCTTCAGCAAGCAGTTCACCATGACCAAGTCCATCATCGACCAGGGCCTGCTCGGCGAACTCCACTACGCCGAGGTGGACTACTACCACGGCATCGGCCCCTGGTACGGCCAGATCGAGTGGAACGTGCGCAAGGACTGCGGCGGCAGCGCCCTCCTCAGCGGCGGCTGCCATGCCCTCGACATCCTCCTCATGGCCATGGGCGGGGAAGTCGAGGAGGTCGCCAGCTACGGCGCCAGGAGCCGGGCCGGCTACTTCGCCGGCTACGAGTACGACCCCACCAGCGTCACCATCCTCAAGTTCAAGAACGGCAAAGTCGGCAAGACCGCCGCCTGCATCGACTGCATCCAGCCCTACTACTTCCACGTCCACCTCGTCGGCAGCAAGGGCTCCCTGCTCGACAACAAGCTCTACTCCGAGCACATCGCCGGCCTGAACAAGGAGCGCTGGAGCGTCCTCGAAACCGCCCTGGTCGACTCGGGCGAAGTCCTCGACCACCCCTACCGGCCCCAGTTCCAGGCCTTCGTCGACAGCATCCACCAGGGTACCACCATGCCCCTCACCGACTTCGAGACGGCCTTCGCCACCCATCGCGTCATCTATGCCGCCGACCGCGCCGCCGCCGAGGGGCGGCCCGTGAAGCTGGCCGAACTGGACTAGCCCCTCCGCAGGCACGGAAACCCGGGCGCCGGAACCCCATTCTCGGGCTTCTTGGCGCTCTTCCCTGCCCGCAGCCCTTGCAGAACCGCTTTAGCTTCCATATATTGTACAGGTCCGAATTCACAACGATGGCCGTTGGCTGTTTCCAACGGAGTTGAAGTGGGCTTGTCCCGCTTCTTTGTTTTTAGGGCCCGGCAGCCGGGTCGCCGAAGCTCGCGCGGGAACCCGCTATGGAAACCGAGAAGGCAGCACGATGAACAGCGATTTCCTGGTCGTCCTCGAATATCTGGAGCACGAGCGTGGCATTGACCGCGAAGCGCTGATCGGCCTGGTCGAGGAGTCGCTGACCGCCGCCGCCGCCAAATCGGCCAACGCCACCCGCGACGTGCGCGTGCGCATCGACCGCATCACCGGCGACATCCAGGCCTGGGCCAAGCTGATCGTGGTCGAGGAAATCGAGAACCCCCACGACGAGATTCTCCTCGCCGAGGCCAAAAAACGCTATCCCGACATCGAGGCGGGCGAGGAAATCGAGTGGGAAGTCACCCCCGAGGACTTCGGACGCATCGCCGCGCAGACCGCCAAGCAGGCCATCATGCACCGCCTCCGCCAGGCGGAGAAGCGCAACATCTGCGAGGACTACGAGGACCAGCTCAACCACCTGATCACCGGCGTGGTCCGCCGCCTCGAACACGGCGACGTCTTCGTGGACTTCGGCCGCGCCGAGGGCGTGCTCCGCCACAACGACCGGATTCCCGGCGAGGACTACATGCCCGGCGAGCACCTCACCGCCCTGCTCGTCGAGATCAACTCCGACCGCCCCGGCCCCAGCCTTTTCGTCTCCCGCTCCCACCCCGAGATGGTCCGCCGACTCTTCGAGCGCGAAGTCTCCGAAATCGCCGAGGGGCTGGTGCAGATCAAGGCCGTCGCCCGCGAGCCCGGCTACCGCACCAAGATCGCCGTCCATTCGCCCGAGCCCAGAGTCGATCCCGTCGGCGCCTGCGTCGGCCTCCGCGGCAACCGCGTCAAGACCGTCGTCCGCGAACTGGGCGGCGAAAAGGTGGACATCATCCGCTGGGACAACGACATCGCCACCTTCGTGGCCAACGCCCTGCAGCCCGCCAAACTGGCCCGCGTCCAGGTGAACCAGGAGAAGCGCACGGTGCAGGTCGTCGCCGACGAGGACCAGCTCTCGCTGGCCATCGGGCGCAAGGGGCAGAACGCCCGGCTGGCCGCCAAGCTGACCGGCTGGAAAATCGACATCAACCGGCACGAGCAGGTCGAGCGGCAGGCCTTCGAGGACAAGGTGCGCCAGGCGACCGAGTCTCTGGCCAAGATTCCCGGCATCGGCGGGGAATGCGCATCCGTCCTGGTGCACAACGGCTTCCTCTCCCTCGAAGGAATCCTGGCGGCCGACGAGGCGGACATCGCGAACCTCGACGGCATCGGCAACGAACGCGCCAAAATTATCGCCGCGGCAGCCAAAGAGCAGCTCGGATACTAACCATGAGTGCCGGGCTTTCGAAACGGCGCCGACTTTGGAGGTGTGACTACGATGAGCGAACGGGTACGTGTATACGATCTGGCCCGTGAATTGGGCCTTGAAAACCGCGAACTGATGGACCTTCTCGAAGCCGAGGGGGTCGAGGTCCGCAGTCACGCCAGCAGCCTCGAACCGGAAATCGCCGACCTGATCCGCGAGCACGTCATCGCCGAACGGCGGGACGCCGAGGCCGAGGGCAAGAACCTCGAAGTAACCCTGGCCGGCCTCGCCGCCCCGGCGAAGGTCCCGGCCAAGGCGCCGGAGGACGATGCGCCCGCCGAGCAGGCAGCCGCCGAACCGGCGGAGCTGCACCTCAAGGCGCCCGTCACCGTCCGCGATCTGGCCGAAGGGCTCGGGCGCAAGCCCAACGAGCTGATCGGCCAGCTCATGACGATGAACATCTTCGCCACCATCACCCAGGTCCTCGACGTGGAGCTGGTGGAGAAAATCTGCGCCAAGTACGGCATCACCTTCATCCGCGAGCGCCGCGAAAAGGCCAAGGCCAAGGAGCCGGCCCAGAAGCAGCCCGACAAGAAGTCGGGCGGCAAGTCCGCCAAGGCCGGCAATCTCAAGACCCGCTCCCCCGTGGTCGCCTTCCTCGGCCATGTGGACCATGGCAAAACCTCGCTCCAGGACTACATCCGCAAGACCCGGGTCGCGGCGGGCGAGGCCGGCGGCATCACCCAGCACATCGGCGCCAGCGTGATCGAGACCGCCGCCGGACAGACCATCACCTTCCTCGACACCCCCGGCCACGAAGCCTTCACCACCATGCGCGCCCGCGGCGCCAACGCCACCGACATCGCCGTCCTGGTGGTGGCGGCGGACGACGGCGTGATGCCCCAGACCATCGAGGCCATCAACCACGTCAAGGCCGCCAATGTCCCCTTCGTCGTGGCCATGAACAAGATGGACCTCCCCGGCGCCAACCCGGACAAGGTCCTTCTCGGTCTCCAGCAGCAGGGCATCACCCCCGAGGACTGGGGCGGCGACATCGGCGTCTGCCCCGTCTCCGCCATCACCGGCCTGGGCATCGACGGACTCCTCGAACGCATCCTCCTCGAGGCGGAAATGCTCGAACTCCAGGCCGACCCCGAGGGCGACCTCGAAGCCCTGATCATCGAGGCCCAGCTCGAAACCGGCATGGGCGCGACCGCCAACGTGCTCATCCGCAACGGCACCCTGCGCACCGGCGACGCGATCCTCTGCGGCCCCCACTTCGGCCGCGTCAAGGCTCTGGTGGACAGCCGCGGCAACCGGGTCAAGGAAGCCGGCCCGAGCATGCCGGTGAAGATTCTGGGCCTCTCGGGCGTGCCCGAGGCGGGCGCCGTCCTCCACCGCTGCGCCAGCGACAAGGAAGCCAAGAACCGCGCCGCCGAGGCCGAGCGCGACCTCCGCACCGACGACCTGACCACCCGGCGCGCCGTGGACCTCGAAAGCCTCTTCGACATGTTCCAGGCCCAGGACCGCAACGAGCTGAACATCGTTCTCAAGTCCGACGTCCAGGGCACCCTCGAGGCCATCACCGAATCCATCCACAAAATCAAGTCCGACAAAATCAGCACCCGCGTGATCCACAGCGGCGTCGGCGAAGTGACCGAGAACGACGTCACCCTGGCCACCGCCTCCGGAGCCATCGTCATCGGCTTCAACGTCCGCGCCATGCCCGCCGTGAACCGCCTCGCCAAGCAGAAGGGCGTCGAAATCCGCCTCTACAGCGTGATCTACGAACTGCTCGAACAGCTCGAGGAGGCCCTCCGCGGCCGCCTGCGGCCCGAGGTGCGCGAGACCCCGCTCGGCGCGGCCGCGATCATCCAGGTCTTCAACGTCAGCAAGACCGGCAAAATCTGCGGCTGCTCGGTCAACGGCGGCCTGGTCCGCGTCGGCGCCAGCGCCAGAGTCTACCGCGAGAACGAGCTGATCTACAACGGCAAGGTCGCCTCCCTGCGCCGCTTCAAGGACGACGTGCGCGAAGTCCGCAGCGGTCTCGAATGCGGCATCCGCCTGGACAACTTCGAGGACTTCGAGGTCGGCGACCGGATCGAGATTTTCGAGATCACCGAAATGCGGCCCGAACTCTAGGCCCGCCGGCCCCGTCCACAGGAGAATGCCACCATGAGCGGCGACAACCGGATGACCCGCGTCAACGAACTCTTCAAGCGGGAACTGGGCCTGCTCTGCGAGGAAAAGGGCATCGCGACGGTTGCGGGCGGCTTCGCCACCATCACCGCCGTCCGCGTCACCCCCGACCTCAAGCAGGCCGACGTGTCGGTCAGCATCTTCGGCGGCAAGGAAGCCCGCGAGGAACTCATGCGCCTGCTCGTCCAGCACCGCAAGACCCTCCAGGCCGAGCTCGCCCGGCGGGTGACCATCAAGCGCACCCCCGTCCTCCGCTTCCATGACGACCACACCCCGGAACAGGCGGACCGGGTTCTCCAGATTCTCGACGAACTCGGCATGCCCCCCGACACGCCGGACGAAAAGTAGGAAAGGCAAGCCGTGGACAAGGAACTGGCCGAAAGCGGCATCATTCTCATCGACAAGCCCGAGGAATGGACCAGCCACGACGTGGTGAACTGCATCCGGCGGCGCTTCGCCATCGGCAAGGTCGGCCACTGCGGCACCCTCGACCCCATCGCCACCGGCCTCCTCGTCATCGTCTGCGGCCGCGCCACCAAGCTCTCCGCCCACCTCACCACCCAGGACAAGGTCTACAGCGGCGCCCTCACCCTCGGCGTCGAGACCCACAGCGAGGACCGCACCGGCGAAGTCACCGCCACCCGCGACGCCTCGGGCGTGACCGAGGCCGCCGTCCGCGACGCCTGCGCCAAATTCGTCGGCCCCATCCGCCAGGTGCCCCCCATGGTCTCCGCCATCAAGCAGGGCGGCAAACCCCTCTACAAGCTCGCCCGCAAGGGCCAGGAAGTGGAGCGCGAGGCCCGCGACATCGTCATCCACTCCCTCGACATCACCGCCATCGACCTGCCCCATGTGGCCTTCCGGGTCCATTGCAGCAAGGGCACCTATGTGCGCACCCTCTGCGCCGACATCGGCCGCGAACTGGGCTGCGGCGCCCACATGCGCGACCTGCGGCGACTCGCCAGCGGCCCCTTTTCCATCGGGAACGCATATAGTATCGACGATGTGAAGTCATGGGAGCGCGAGGAATTCCTCGCCCGCATGACCCCGCTGGGCAAAGTCCTCGCCGACCTCGCCCAGGCGGTGAAATAAGCGCCGGAACCGCGCCCGCCCCCGCCAGGCGGGCCGAAGGAGGCCAGGTGATGAAGGACGAACTCGCCAAGTTCAACCGCGAACGCTGGGAAGCCTTGGCCAAGGCCAACGTCCGCTACTCCCGCCCCGCCCTCGACCTCGATGCCGAGGGTGCCCGCCATCTGCTCGATCCCGAGGGCATGATGGGCCAATGCCGCAACCGCGACGTGCTCTGCCTCGCGGGCGGCGGCGGCCAGCAGTCCGCCGCCTTCGGCATCCTCGGCGCCCGGGTCACCGTCGCCGACTTCTCCCCCCGGCAGCTCGAGCGCGACCGCCAGGCCGCCGCCCACTACGGCCTCAACCCCCGGCTGGTCGAGTGCGACATGCGCGACCTCTCCGCCTTCGCCTGCGACGCGTTCGACATCGTCTACCACGCCCACTCCATCAACTTCGTCCCCGACCCCGACCAGGTCTTCCGCGAGGTCGCCCGCGTCCTGCGCGTCGGCGGACTCTACTATCTCACCTGCACCAACCCCTTCACCCACAATGCGGGCGAATGGGACGGCAACGGCTACCCACTGTCCGAGACCTACGTGGACGGCGAGGTGCACATCAGCCAGCCCTGGGACGTGGAGGACGAGGACGGGGACGTGGTCCCCGTCCAGGGCCCGCGCGAATTCCGCCACACCCTGGGCACCCTGCTGAACGAGCTGACCACCCGGGGCTTCGTCCTCCTCGCCTTCTGGGAGGACTGCGCCGGCGACCCCGCCGCCGAGCCCGGCACCTGGAACCACTACAAAACCGTCGCCGCCCCCTGGCTGCGCTTCTGGTTCCGCTACAATCCCCGCGCCTTCCTCGCCCGCTGAACCCGAAAAACCCGGTATCCGCATGAAAAAAATCGGTCTCATGGGCTGCGGCACCGTCGCCGACTACGGCCATATCCCCACCATCCTGCACACGCCGGGGCTCGAACTGGCCGCCCTCTTCGACCCCGACCCCAAACGCCTGCACGCCGCCCGCGACAAGTTCGCCATCCCCGCCGCCTTCACCGACGTGGACGAATTCCTCGCCTCCGGCCTCGACGCGGTCGCCATCACCTCCCCCGCCCCCTGCCACATCCTCAACGTCCGCGACGCCCTCCGCCACGGCAAGCATATCCTCTGCGAAAAGCCCCTGGGCATGAACGAGGCCGAGTGCGCCGAAATGGCCGGGCTGGCCCGCGCCGCCGGGCGGATGCTCTTCACCGCCTTCGACTACCGCTTCAGCCCCGCCTCCCTCGCCATCCGCGAAATGGTCCGCAACGGCGCCATCGGCGACGTCCGCAGCCTCCGCCTCATCTACATCTGGAACAACCACGGCAAGTACCAGCAGGACGCCCACGGCAACCGCGTGCTCAGCGAGCGCCGCGTCGGGCGCATGCTCGAAGGTGGCCCCATGGTCGACTGCGGCGTCCACCAGATCGACCTCGCCCGCTTCTGGCTCGCCAGCGAAGTGAAGCGCTGGCAGGCCGCCGGCGCCTGGGTGGACGACTACGACGCCCCCGACCACATGTATCTCCACCTGGACCACGAGAACGGCGCCCACACCATGGTCGAGATCAGCTACTCCTACTGCTACACCGCCAAAGAGCCGATCAACCAGTTCGTCTACGAACTCATCGGCACCGAAGGCGTCATCCGCTACGACCGCGGCGCCAAACTCTTCGAAATCCGCACGGCCCAGGGCACCACCGCCCTGCCCTTCAGCCCCGAAAAGAACTTCGCGGGCATGTACCAGGCCTTCGCGGCCGCCCTGGAAACCGGCCAGTCCGACACCCTGCCCACCGCCGAGGACGGCCTCGTCGCCGCCCGCATCTCGCGGACCGCGACCGACGCCCTCGCCGCCCAGCACCGGGAGGCAGCCCGCACAAGACCATGACGCTCCGGCCCACACGGGTTCTGTTCGTGGACTGCGCACCCTTCTCCGGCGGCGCGCAACGGAGCCTGCTGGACATGGTCCAGGGCCTGCGCGAGGAGGGCGTCGACCCGCTGGTCCTCGCCGCCGACCTCTCGCCCGGCGGCGTGGTCGAGGAATGCCTCCGCCGGGACCTCCCGGTCGAGCCCTTCCGCGCCCGCCACTGGCACCGCTCGCCGCGCGGGCTCTGGCAGTTCCTGGCGGACCGGCGGCGGCTGGCCCCGCTGCTCCGCGACCGGCTCGAAATCTGGTCCCCGGACCTCGTCCACGCCAACACCGTCCGCGCCGCCCTGCTGCTCCCCCGCCGCCTGTCCGCGCGCCTTCCGCTGATCGTCCACGACCGCGACCGCCGCGCCCCCGCCATCGCCCGCCGGCTCCTGGCCAAACGCGCCCGCGCCATCCTCGCCATCGGCAAAACCGTGGCCGGAGCCTGGCCGTCCGCCTGCGCCCCCCGGCTCCATCTCGTCCCCAACGGCCTGGAGGTCGGGGAGATCGCCCATACCCCGCCCGACCCCGCCTGCCGGGACCGCCTGCTCCTGGTCGCCGACCTCGTCCCCTGGAAAGGCCACCGCCTCTTCCTCGATGCCTTCGCCAGGGTCGTCGCCCGGCGGTCCGACGCCCGCGCCGTGCTGGTGGGCCGTCCCCGCGACGACGACGACGCCTACGCGGCGGACCTCCGCGCCCGCATCCGCCAGCTTGGGCTGGAGGGACAGATCGAGCTGCTCGACAACGTCGCCTGCGCCTGGCCCCAGATCGCCGCCTGCCGTCTGCTCGTCTCCGCCGCCGCGGAGGAACCCTTCGGGCGGACGGTCGTCGAAGCCCTCGCTCTGGGCAAGCCCGTCGTCGCCGTGCGCGGCGGCGGCCCCGGGGAAATCCTCGACGGCTGCCCGGCGGGAAATCTGGTCGAGGCAACTCCCGACGCCCTGGCCGAAGGCATCCTCGAAGCCTGGGACTGGAACGCGGCCCCCGCCCGCTGCCAGGCCGCCCGCCAGCGCGCCGAACTCTACTCCGTCCGCCATCTGTGCCGGACGGTCCGCGACATCTACCGGAACGTCCTGCCCGGTGGGCAGAACCGCTGAACCGCCCAGCCTGGAGAGAATCCCGACCATGACCGCGAAACGCATCGCCGCCGTCCTTGCCCTGGCTCTGGTCGCCACCGCCTGCGCCCGCCGACTCCCCGTCCCCGTCGCCCAGGACGTGGGCCTGCCCATTCCCGAACCCGCCATCCCACGCCTGGCCGACGCCACCGCGGCCCTCGGCCTCGCCGAGCAGGCCGCGACCTACGTGAACTGGCTGGACGCCAACAACAACGGCCTTCCGGACCTGCTCGTCAACGGCGACCGCCTCTTCCTCAACCAAGGCCCACCCTTCTACAAATTCGCCCCCGCCCCCCCGGAATTCTGGAGCGGCGCCCGCCGCGGCCCCGTCCTCTGCGTGGACGTGGACAACGACGGCTGGACCGACATCGTCTCCACCCGGGGACAGCTCTGGCTCAACCAGCAGGGCAACGGCTTCGTGGACGTGGCCGGGGAATGGGGCTTCGCCCCCCACCCCAAAGGCAACGTCCTGGCCGCCGGCGACTTCAACGGCGACGGCTGGACCGATCTCTTCCTCGGCATGAAGGAGGACTGGAACGACGGCAAACCCGTCTACCACGAGCACGAACTCTGGCTCAACCGGGAGGGAAAGGGCTTCCGCGAGGCGGGCAGGGAAGCCGGCATCCGCCGCAAAACCTACGCCCGCGCCGTCCTTGTCTTCGACGTCAACGGCGACGGCCATCCCGACATCTTCGTCGGCAACTACCGCCTCCAGCCCAATTTCCTCTGGCTGAACGACGGCAAGGGCGGTTTCCGCGACGCGGCCAGGGACTGGGGCGTCGCCGGCCGCAACGACCCCGGCCTCCACCTCGATCCCGTCACCAAGCAGCGCCACGGCCCCAGCTACGGCCACACCATCGGCGCCTGTCTGCTCGACTTCGACAACGACGGCCAGCTCGATCTCTTCGCCGCCAATCTCGTCCACAAGTACGCCGGTCCCAGCCGGGGCGGCGGCTACGACATCCGCGGCTACGTCTGCGACGACTCCGCCATCTGGCGCCGCCAGGGCGACCAGTTCGTGGACTGGCGCGCCCAGCTCGGCGTCCCCCCCATGCCCATCGGCCCCAAAGGCGTCTACCAGGGCGACGAACTCTGGGCCGGATGCGTGGCCGGGGACGTGAACAACGACGGCTGGGAGGATGTCTTCGTCCCCCAAATCTACAATCTCGACTACGCCCGCTGCCGCCTCTTCCTGAACGCCGGGGGACGCCGCTTCCTCGACCGCGCCGAAGCCGCCGGACTGTCCTACATCGACAGCTATGCGGGCGCCTGGGCCGACCTCAACGGCAACGGCCGCCTCGACCTCGCCACCGCCGGCCGGGCCGGCGTCGACCAGCCTCCCCGCCTACGCCTCCACCGCAACGACGGCGGCGAAGGCATGATGAACCACCTCTGGCTCCGGGTCTCCCTCGCCCCCGGCCCGGAACGCCGCACCCCCCTCGGCAGCATCGTCACCGTCACCCAGGGCGAAAAAACCCGGGTCCGCCAGCACACCTGCGGCACCAGCACCTACGGCCAGCAGAACGACCCGGTCCTCCATTTCGGCCTCGGCCCCGACGACAGCCCGGTCACCGTCACGGTCCGCTGGCCCAACGGCACCACCACCACCCCTGTCTCTTATACACATCTGACGCTGCCGACGAA